>NZ_JBSFBL010000020.1:0-134552 GCF_053592935.1 Kribbella sp. NPDC002412 | reverse complement strand
AAATATTATTTGGTTTTATAGCGGTTGCTCTTACGTAGCGCGCCCCGGGGGGGGGGGTCTGACCGAGCCTCGCGCGGTCGCGGTCAGGCCCAGGGATTGAACGGGATCCCGGCGGGCTTGGAGGCGTTCAGCAGCGACCGGAACCGGTCGTCCTTGTCGGTGATCTTGATCGTGGCCGCGCCGAAGTCGGCGTTCATCAACTGCTCCCGCAGCGAGGTGCTGGGCCAGCCGTTCCAGCCGACCAGCGGCGGGTAGCGCCAGTTGTGGTAGTGGTTCTCCGGCGGCTCGTCGTTGCTGTTGGCGAGCCGGAAGAAGTGCGTGCTGGCGCCGTCCTTGTGGTAGACGACCTTGGGGTGGGTGCCGTCGAAGCGCACCTGGGACCGCGGGTAGGTCACCTGGCTCGCATGCTGCGTCGTGGTCACGTACTCGACCTGGTTGGCGGCCTGGTTGATCCACGAGATGACGTGCTCGAAGTCGTGCCGGTGGCCGCCGAGGCTGCTGCCCGGCAGCGCCTGGTCCTTCTCGAAGTAGCTTGCGTACACCACCGCGCACCAGCCGTTGTTGCACTTCGAGCGCGCATAGGTCTGGGAGTTGTCGAGGTCGGACTGGTCCCGGCAGTTCCCGTTGACCGCGCCGGTCGGGTTGAGCCCGGCGTTGAGTGTTCCGTTGGCGCCGATCGCGGGAGTGGCGTAGCAGCCGTCGGTGTCGTAGTCGTAGGCCGGCGAGAACGATTGCTCGTACCCGTCGGCGTTCTGCGGGAGGCTCGGCGGCGGGGCGGCGTACGCGGCCGCGGCCGAGGTGACCAGCAGCGCGGCGGTGCCGAGGACGACGCCGAGCGTACGGCGGACCCGCCGGCGTCGAGGAGATGGGGCGGACTCGGACATGCTTCGCTCCTTCAGGAACGTTCGGATCCCGCCGGCGTGCGGCGGGATCCCGGGGCGGAGACAACGAATCGACGATGACAGGTCAGCCCCACCACCGCACATACGTCACGTGCCTACAGATTGACGTTGCGTGAACAGCCGGGCACCTCGGAAGTCCCTCGGGGCCGCCGGTTTCGAGGCAGAGACAAACTCGCGATCGGCTGCGTACAGTAAAAAGATTCGGAGATGGGGTCCGAGCCCATGCAGTCTGCCGCCCGTCAGTCGCTGCCGCCCCCGTGTGCTCGGTGGTCAGAGGGAGGAGCAGCGCTGTGGTGCGCTTCAGTTACGTCCAGCTCCCCGACTATCCGCTCGCGGACTGTATCGACATGATCAAGACCGCGGACGAGTTGGGCTTCTACGCCGCCTACAGCGTGGACGAGACCTGGCACAAGGACATGTGGCTGCTGTTCGCGGCAGCCGCCGACAAGACGAAGAACATTCGTCTCGGCCCCAACGTCACCCACGTGATCCTGCGCGAGCCGACGCACATCTGCCAGATGCTCGCCACGCTCGACGAGCTGTCCGGCGGCCGCGCCGAGGCCGTGGTCAGCTTCGGCAACCTCGGCCTGCTCGAGCAGTACCACATCGACTGGAAGACGATGAAGCCGTTGGCGCGGGTGCGCGAGGGCATGGAAGTGATGCGCCGCTTCCTGGCCGACGGCGCGATCACCTACGACGGCGAGTTCTTCAAGTACACCGGGTTGTTCACCTTCGCCCGCCCGGTGCAGGAGAAGATCCCGCTGAAGATGGGCGCGATGGGCGGCCCGCGGTCGTTCGAGGTGGCCGGCGAGATCGCCGACGGCATGCACCACGCGCTCGGCTACTCCCGGGAGAACTACGAGTACGTCGCCGAGCACGTGAAACTCGGCCTGGACAAGTCCGGTCGTTCGCTGGACGACTTCGACCTGGGCGCCTGGGTCGTGTTCGCGGTCGCCGAGGACTCCGAGGCGGCGAAGCGGGCGGCCCGGATCATGGTCGGCTTCTACATCTCCTCGATGCCCGCCAACCAGCTCGCCCGGCACGGCCTGAACCGCGACGACCTGCAGCCGATCATCGACGCGCTCGGCGCCGGCGAGATCGACCGGGCCATCGAGCTGACCTCGCCGGAGCTCGCCGCGACACTGTCGGTGGCCGGGACGCCGGAGGAGTGCGTCGCGAAGCTGAAGAACGACATCCTGCCGACCGGCGTCAACCACATCATCGCCGCGGTCACCGACCCGGTGATGGTGAAAGCCTTTAGCGGCAAGGAGATCGAGGGCGTCCCCGACGTACAGGGACAGCTCAGACTGATCCACGACAAGGTGATGCCCGAACTCTGACGAGGGACGATATGACAGTGTTGAATGCCGCGCCTCCGGCGCGGGGGTCATGGGGCTGTGACTCCCGGCCTTCCCTCGTCACTGCAGTCGCTTCGCTCCCTCCGCTCCTCAGTCCAGGCCGGGAGACCCCATGACCACCGAAGCCGAGGACCAGCAACGGGACTTCGTCAAGCAGTGGCGTGACCCGGCGTACAACTGTTTCAGCTCGGGCCACAAGTTCTGCCGCAACGTCTGCCCGGTCATGCAGGTCACGCAGAACGAGAACCACTCGCCGACCGCGTTCCACGCGAACATCGTCGCGATGGACCAAGGCGCGCTGACCGTAGCCGACGTCGCCGAGGACTACGTGCACTGCACCCAGTGCGGCGCCTGCGAGCTGCGGTGCCCGAACACCTTGATGGCCGGCGAGTTCTACCGCGCCCGGACCCGGACGGTGGACGTCGTCAAGGCGATGCGGGCGCTCGCGGTCGACTCCGGAATCGAGCAGCCGAACTGGAAACGCTGGGTCGAGGCGACGGTGGACCGGAAGAACGAGCCCGTGCTCGACGTCCCGGTCGCGCAGGAGAACGTCGCTCGCTGGGCGGACGGGCTCGGCCTCGCGGTCGGCGGCGAGACCGTGCTGTTCGTGGACTGCGAGGCAGCGTTCTACCGGACGACGCTGCCTCGCGCGGTCGCCCAGATCCTGCAGAAGGGCGGGGTCGACTTCGGGTTGATGAAAGAACAGTGGTGCTGCGGCGGCCCGGCGGCGGAGATGGGGTACGTGGAGCGGTCGCGCGAGTTCGCCGTACACAACGTCGCCGACTGGCGCAGCATCGGCGCGAGCCGGATCGTCACGCTCGATCCGCACGACTACATCACGTTCACCGAGGACTATCCGCGGTACTTCGGCGAGGAGTACGAGTTCGAGATCGTGCACATCACCGAGCTCGTGGCGGAGCTGATCCGGGACGGACGGCTGTCGTTGACGGTCCCGATCGTGCGGGTGGCGACGTACCACGATCCCTGCCGGCTGAACAAGCGCAAGGGGATCCACAAGTCGCCGCGCGAGATCCTGCGGGCGATCCCGGGGCTGGACTTCCGCGACGTCGACCACGTCACGCAGTGGTCGTACTGCTCGGGCGCGGGCGGCGGGCTGAGCATCGAGCGGCCGGAGATCACGGCCGCGATCAGCGCCCAGCGACTCGGCCGCGCGGCCATGCTCGACGTGGACCTGCTGGTCAGCGCGTGCGTCTGGTCGGAGCGTCCGCTGGCCGCGGCCGGCTCGTCGCTGGAGCCGCAGATCGAGGTCCGCGACCTGATGGAACTGGTGGCGGAGTCGGCCGGGGTGACGCCATGACGACCGTGGCGATCTCCGACGCGCTGTACGACGAACTGGTCGGCATCCTCGGCGAGGACGGCGTACTGACCGGCAAGGCGGCACGCTGGAACCGGACGCGGACACCGGCGCCTTTCCCGGTGCACAGGTGGGCCGAGTACGTGCCCGACGTCGTCGTACTCCCTCGCACCACGTCGGAGGTCGCGGAGATCGTTCGGCTCGCCAACCGCACCGGCATCCCGGTGGTGCCTCGCGCGGCCGGAACCGGCCTGACCGACGGGGCCACGCCGCTGAAGGGCGGGATCCTGCTCGACGTGAAGCGGATGAACTCGATCCTCGAGATCGATCTCGAGGACCGCACGGTCACCGTGCAACCCGGCATCAACATGCTGAAGCTGAACGAGGTGCTGCAGCCGTACGGCGTGATGTATCCGGACAACCCGGCCAGCTACCCGTGCTCGATGGTCGGCGGGCGGATCGGGACCAGCGGGTGGTCGTTGATCGGCGCGCGCTACGGTCACACCCGCGACCTGGTCTGCTCGATGGAAGTGGTGCTGCCGACGGGCGACGTCGTACGAGTCGGCGAGGGCGGCGGCCGGAAGTTGCGCAAGGCATCTACCGGGTTCACGTTGAAGCCGCTGTTCATCGGTCACGAGGGGACGCTCGGGGTCGTGACTGAGGCGACCCTGGAGCTGGTACCGCGGCCGCAGGTGGAGTTTGCGGCCTTCTTCGGGTACCGCGACTATCAGACTGCTTGGGAGAGCACCGGGGCGCTGGCGAAGTCCGGGTTCGCGACGCTGGCCGGCGTGGTGCTGTTCGACGAGTGGAAGCTCGCGTATCTGCGTCGGGACGATGAGGCGTACATCGAACAGCCGGACTGGTTGAAGAGCGTCGTGGCGGTCGCGATGTACGGCAACGAGGTCGAGGTCGTGCCGGCCGCGAAGGAGATCATGCGGATCGGTCTGTCGTCGGGCGGCACGTACCTCGGCGACGAGGTCAGCCAGGGGGACTGGGCCGCGCGGCACGACCGGTATGCGATCCCGTTGCACGGCCGGCTGCGTACGGGCGAGGTGGTGCCGATGTCGTGGCACTGCGAGGACGCGGCGTTGAACTACAGCGTCCTGCCGCGGGTGCGCGAGGAGTGGCACGCGATCGCGGACCACTACATCCGGCGGTACGGCGTCTTCGACGACTGGGGGATGTTCGCCTACACGAACGGGGCGTACAAACCCTGGGGTGACTACCTCGTCGAGATCGACATCGGGATCTGGGAACAGAAACTCGACGACGAGATGTGGGAAGCCTGGCTGAACTGCAAACGCGAGATCACCGAGGTGACGCTGAAGTACGGCGGCTCGATCAGCGCCTGCCACGGCGCCAGCCGGGCCGGCGACGTGGAGTACGTGCCGCAGGAACTCGGCGGCTCCTTCGAGGTGATGAAGAAGATCAAGCGGGCGCTGGACCCACAGAACGTGATGAACCCCGGCAAGTACCTGCTCGACCAGGCCTACGAGGACTGACATGTTCGGCTTCCGGCTCTCCGCCCAGAAACCACCCGACGCCCGCCGCATCACCGACGACGTCGTGATGCGCTACGACCACGTCTACGAGGTCGACCCGGCCAAGATGTCGATCTTCCTCCAGCAGGACATCCCCGCCTGGGACACCCACCGCATCATCGACAGCCGCTGGGACCACCTCGCCTGGATGCACCAACACTTCGCCGACAAAGTCCTCGGCATGCCCGACCTAGGCCTGAACGAGGACGGCACGGAAAAATAGTCCTTCCCACGCGTCCGGCTACGCGCGGCTCCTTCGTCGCCGTGCTCGCGGTCGCTCCCACCCGTCCGTGCGCGCGTGCTGTCGCGCGCTTCGGTTGACTGCCCTGTGGTGTCGCCTGCTCGTGGTTGGTGAGGGGGCTCGTCACGGATACCGCGCTGGCCGAGCCGGTGGTGGCGGCGCCGGTCGATGCCGTGCTGCTGTTCGACGGGGTGTTTCTGATGCGGCCGGAGCTCGTCGACCGGTGGGATCTGCGGGTCTTCGTGTCCGCCGCGTTCGAGAAGACGCTGGACCGCGCCCGAGTCCGGGACAAGACCGCGTCGAGGTCCGCCGGCGAGGTCGAGCGGCGGTATCGCAGTCGGTACATCCCGTCCCAGCAGTTCTACTTCGACACCGTCCGGCCGACCGAGCACGCCGACATCATCGTGCACAACGACGACCCACAGCGGCCGGCCTGGGAAACCCGACCACTCTCCCGAGGTGCTGGTTCCGCATAGGCTGCGGTTATGCCTGCGCGTCACTTCATTCACCATCTCGGCGTGTTCGCCGGCGACTTCGCCGCAAGTGAATCCTTTTACACCAACGCGCTCGGCGCGCTGGGAATTCACGCGGGATACCGCACCGAAGCCATCGCCGAGTATTGGATTCCCGAACACGACACCCCGAGCCTGTCCCTGGAGACGGCGCCAACGGAGGCAGAGGTGACCCGAGGCCTCCATCTCGCCTTCGAGGCAGCGGATCGGGGCGCGGTGGACGCCTTCCATCGCTCCGCCGTCGCGGCCGGCGGGACCTCCCGGCACGAGCCGCGGCAATGGCCCGAGTACCGGGCGTACGCCGCCTTCGTGAGCGACCCGGACGGAAACAACGTCGAGGCTCTGGTCAAGGACACGGACTGATCCGCGAGCCGATGCGGCTGAGATCGACGTCGCGCACGGGCGAACCCGTGCGCGACTGTGCGTGACCCCTCTTCGCGTGGCGGGCCAGTACCCACGCCTCCCGGCGTACCTGCGCGTGCTCCCGGCCTGGCATCGAATCCAGGTCGGGCGGATGGGAGTGGTCCAGGTGGTGGGACGAATCGCCGGTGGGGGTGTACGGCGGGACCGGGGTTGGCAAGGTATGTCGGGAACGTTTCCACCTACCGGTGTTCAGCGAGGAGGCACGGATGTCGACGCCGCTGAAGGTTGCGGTTCTGGGGTTTTGGCATGTTCATGCGGGGGACTACGCGCGGCAGGCTCAGGCGCATCCTGGGACCGAGCTCGTCGCGGTGTGGGACGAGGACGTGGAGCTCGGGCAGGCGGGCGCCGATCGGTTCGGCGTGCCGTTCAGCACCGATCTCGACGCGGTGCTGGCGGACGTCGACGCGGTGGTGATCACCACGGCGACGAACGAGCACCGCGACATCATGGTCAAGGCGGCGAACGCGGGCAAGCACATCTTCACCGAGAAGTTGCTCGCGCCAACCGTGGCCGAGGCGGAGGAGATCCTCGCCGCGGCCGACGCGAACGGGGTCAAGGTGGTGGTCTCGCTGCCGCGGCTCTCGCACGGGTACACCCAGGCGATCAGCGAGGTGCTCGCCAGCGGCGAGCTCGGCCAGCTCACCTACGCGCGGGTGCGGCTGTCGCACGACGGCGCCGTACCGAGTGACGGCTACGACGGCTGGCTGCCGCAGCGGTTCTTCGACCAGAAGGCGGCAATCGGGGGAGCGCTCACCGATCTCGGCTGCCATCCGGTCTACCTCGTGCAGTTGTTCCTCGGCACCGATCCCGACACCGTCGACGCGACGTACCGCTCGGTGAACGGTCGCGGGCTCGAGGACAACGCCGTCGTCACGGTCGGTTACCGGGATCAGAAGATCGGCGTGATCGAGGCCGGCTTCACCAGCCGCAACCCGTTCACGATCGAGATCTTCGGTACGGCGAGCAGCCTGACGTACACCGACGCAGGCAACGAGCTCCGGGTCGGGGACCGGCAGGTGCCGGTGCCCGAGCACAGCCCGGACCCGTTCGCCCAGTGGGTCGACCACATCACCAACGGCACCCGCGCCGACGACAACCTGCGACGCGCGGTCGAGCTGACCCGCCTGGTCGTCGCCGCGAACGAAGCGGCCGAACAGGGCCGAACCATCTCCTACGGAGGCTGACGTCCATGCCAGAGATCAAGGTCGGGCTGATCGGCGGCGGCGGTATCGCGGGCGCCCACATCCGCGGGTACCTCGAGCACGCCGACCGGATCGGCATCACCGCCGTCGCCGACGCCTTGGAGGAGACGGCTGTTGCGCGCGGCAAGGAGCTGGGCGCGACGCCGTACCTCGACTATCGCAAGCTGCTCGAGACCGAGAACGTCGACGCGGTCGACATCTGCCTGCCCCACCACCTGCACCGGGACGCGATCGTCGCCGCTGCCGAGGCGGGCAAGCACATCCTGTGTGAGAAGCCGCTGTGCCTGACGGCGGACGAGGCCGCGGACGTTCGGAAGGCGGTGACGGACAACGGCGTGACGCTGATGTGCGCGCACAATCAGCTGTTCATGCCGGCCGTCGCGAAGGCGAAGGAGCTGCTCGAGGCCGGGACGATCGGGACCGTCTACGAGGTGCGTACGACGGACAGCTTCTACAACAACTTCGATCCGAGCTCGATGGGGTGGCGGGCGAGCAGCAAGACGAGTGGTGGTGGCGAGCTGATCGACACCGGGTACCACCCGACGTACCTGATGCTGCACCTCGCCGGGGGCATGCCGGTCGAGGCGACCGCGATGCTGTCGACGCACCGGCTGAAGTTCATGGAGGGTGAAGACTCGGCGCAGGTCCTGATCCGGTTCGACAACGGCGTCGTCGGGCAACTGGTGACGAGCTGGGCGTACCAGCCGGCTGCCTCCACCGAGCGGTTCTCCGCGGTTGGTGAGCTCGGGGCGCTGCACAGCGACGGTAACTCGGTCACGTACCGGCTGCGCTCCGGCGAGACCGAGACGATCGCGCTGGAACCGGTCGACACGTTTGCCGCGGAGATCGGGCATTTCGCCGACTCGCTCCTCGGGAAGGCCCGTCCGATCCACACTGAGGAAGAGGGCATCGCCGTACTGGGGATCCTTCTGGCCGCCTACGAGGGCGCCCGCACCAAGACGATCGCGCCTGTGCTGCAGATCCCGTAAAGCACGCTTGCCGCCGTCGACCGGCGCTCAGGCCGGGTCGGCGGCGGTTGGCCGTGGTTCAGTTGGGGTCGGCTGCGGTTGAGCGGCGGTCGGAGTGGCCGAGCGAGCGGTCGGGGGCGACTCGGTCGCGGACCAGTTGCTTGAGGTGGGCGATCTCGGGGAAGCCGTTCTCGGCCTTGCGGGACCAGAGAGTCTCGCCGTCGAGGCGGACCTCGAAGATGCCGCCGGTGCCGGGGATCAGCGCGACCTCGCCGAGGTCGGTGGTGAAGGTGGTCAGCAGTTCCTGCGCGGTCCAGGCTGCGCGCAGCAACCACCGGCACTGGGTGCAGTACTCGACTTCCAGCCGCGGCTCTCTCGTCACGCCGACCAGTATCGCCGCCGCCCGCCCGGTCCCGTCGATCGATCCAGATCGGTTGTGATGTGGGTCACTCGGGGCCGTTAGTTACGTTGAGGTGCCTGGTTACCGATGGTGAGCATGGAGTCCGAACCCACCTCGTGAAGGAGATGACAGTGGACTCCACGCTTGCGGTGGCCCGGAAGTACGTCGATGCCGTGGCCGCCAAGGATTTCGGAACCGTCGCCGGCCTGCTCGCCGACGACATCGTCTGGCACCAGCCGGGCGCGAACCAGCTGTCCGGCACCCACCGCGGCCGGGCCGCCGTCGACCAGTTGCTGGGAGCAATGATGACGATCAGCGAGGGGACGTTCGACCTCTCGGTGGTCGGCGTACCGATGGTGAACGGCGACCACGCCGCCATCCCCGTGCATTTCGCCGGGAAGCGCTCCGGCGCCGAGCTCGGTGGGGACGGCGTCGACGTACTGCGGATCGACGGCGATCGGATCGTGGAGGTCCGGCTGTTCTCGGCCGACCAGGACAACGAGGACGCGTTCTGGGGCGTCGGCTGAGAACTGTCGGTGCGATCTGGTCAGATGTTGACCATGACTGACCACCCGGCGTTCAACGTGCTGCTCGCGACCTGCCCGTCGCGGACGTCGCTCGCGCGGATCGCCAACAAGTGGACGGCGATGGTGGTGATCGTGCTCAGCGACGGCCGGAAGCGGTTCGGCGACCTGCGGACGGCGGTCGAGGGCATCAGCGGCAAGGTCCTCACCGAAACACTGCGCGACCTGGAACGCGACGGCCTCGTCGAGCGCCACGTGTACGCCGAGATGCCACCCAGGGTGGAATACGAACTGACCACCCTGGGCCGCACCCTCCACACTCCCCTCCAAGCCCTCGGCCACTGGGCCGAAGAACACATCGAAGAAGTCCTGGCGGCCCGCGAAACCTACGACTCCCGCACGTAGACCCTCCCGCACGAGTCCTTCCCACGCGCCGCTACGCCCGCTCCTCCGTCGCGTGCTCGCCACCGCTCCCACACCACCCACGGGTGTGCGCGTGCTACCGCCCGCTTGAACCGGCTACCGCCGGTCCTGCGTGCTGTCGCCCGCCGTTCGAGTACCACCCGTGAACCCGCCCACGCACACACCCGAGTCGACCGCGACGGTGGAGATGCGAGAGACGGGTGTTGTGGCGGATGCTGCAACTGCCGCCGACAACAGCACCGGAGACCACAGACTGTCGGCGGCGGCTGGCAGGGTTTCGGCATGACTGCGTTCATCCCGCCAAGGCTCGTGTCTGGTGATCGGGTTCGGGTGGTTTCGCCGGCTAGTACGCCTGAGCGTGAGTTCGTGGCGCGTGGGGTCGAGATGCTGGCCGGGTGGGGGCTGAAGGTGGAGCTTGGGCGGCACGTGTTCGACAGTGTGGGATATCTGGCGGGAACCGACGAGGACCGGCTTGCGGATCTCAACGATGCGTTTCGGGATCCGGGAGTGCGTGCCGTGTTCGCGACCAGGGGTGGCAAGGGCGCGTACCGGATCAGCGATCAGCTCGACTTCGACGCCGTACGCCGGGATCCGAAGCCGCTGGTCGAGTTCAGCGACATCACCGCCGTACACCTGACCTTGTGGAAGGAATGCCGGCTGGCCGCGATCCACGGGGCGTTCGGGCAGGAGTCTGTCCGTCAGCTCCTGATGACCACCGACGAGATCGTCATCAAGCAGGACCCCAGGGAGCCGACGGCCGAGCTGACGACCGGCGGCCCGGCGACCGGGTTTCTGATGGGTGGCAACCTCAACACGATCGCTCACGCCGTCGGCAGCGACCTGCCCAGCCTCGACGGCGGCATCCTCCTGATCGAAGACAATCTCGGAACCGGCCTAGGCGCAATCGACCACCAACTCACCCAACTGATCAAGTCCGGCCGCCTAGACGACCTCCGAGGAATCGCAGTCGGCCAATTCAACGGGTTCGAAACCACCCACGCCAACGGATGGTCCCTCAACGACGTACTCCGAGACCGCTTCAATCTCCTTGCCGTCCCCGTCCTGGCCGGCCTCCCCATCGGCCACCGCCAGCCAGCCGCGCCAGTCCCCCTGGGCACCGCCGCCACGATCGACCCTTCCGCAGGAACTCTCACAGTCGGGGCCGGCGTGCGGTAACAATCTCCGCGGCATTGCCAGAAGTGACGCACGACGAGCTTCGATAGTGGCGTTGGTCGAACAAGTGCTTCAGCGTCAATTCGGCGATGGACAATTCTCGGGGCTGAGAGGACATTTGGTGTTGGGGAGGGGGCGAAGCGCTCGCTGGATATCGCCGTACCAGAAGTTCATCCTCGGGCACTTTCACGGACACCGATACATCACGTGGTCGTGTTCGGCAACGCCTACCCGAAGATCAAGGGGGATCGGGATGTACCTGGAAACAACCGACATCTACTCTCGGATGGATCCAAGGCTGCAGCGGGCGGTCGAGCGCCGTCAGCGCGGTCTGCGGACGTTTGCGACCGCGTCGAGCGACGAGGCCGAGATCGGCGTACTGGTCCTGGTGGACGACGCCGACCGTTTCTACGAGCGGACTGACGTTCGGCGAGGTGCGGTGATCGGCGAGGTCGATGGTGGCTGGCTGGTGACTGCGCGGGTGCCACTCAGCAGGATCGAAGTCATCCGCCAGGCGGACGGCGTTCGCAGTATGAAGTCGGCGCAACGGCTCCGGCCGCTGCTGGACGCCACAGTCCCTGAGATCGAGGCCGACCCGGCTGCCCTTCCCGCGGGATCGCTCGCGGCCGGCGGCGTAGGCGTACTGGTGGGAATCATCGACTCCGGCGCCGACTTCGTGCATGGCAACTTCCGCCGATCGGACGGCTCGACGCGGCTGGTGGCGCTGTGGCACCAGGATGGTCCTTCGACGTCTGCAAGCCCGTTCGGCTACGGCAAGCGGTACAGCGCACAGGACATCGATCTGGCGCTTGGCCAGCCGAACCCGTACGCAGCCCTTGGCTACGGCCCACTGCCGGATTCCCCGACGCGGCCCAAGGGAACGCACGGTACGCACGTGACCGACATCGCGGCAGGTAATGGGCGCGGATCGGGTGTCCCCGGAGTGGCCCCCGACGCCGACATCGCCTTCGTGGAACCGGCGGTCTCCGACATCGCGTGGGAAGGCGAAGAGGTGGTCGGCTCATCCTTCGGCGACTCCGTGCAGCAACTCGAGGCAGCACGCTTCCTGTTCGACGAGGCCGGCGAGCGCCCATGCGTGGTGAACATCAGCCTCGGCACGAACGGCGGGCCGCACGACGGCACAAGCCTGGTAGAGAAGGGCATGGACGCGCTTGTCTCGGCGAAGCCGAACCGGGCCGTGGTGATCGCGGCGGGAAACGCCTTCGACGACGGAGTTCACCTCGCGGGCTCGGTGCCCGCCGGCGGCTCGGTCGATGTCGGCCTGTCGATCCCGGACACTCTGGTCTCGCAGTGCGAAATGGAGCTCTGGTACGCCGGCAGCGACCGCTTCAGCGTGGAGCTGATCACCCCGGCGGGAAACAGCCTCGGCACGGTGCCACTCGGGTCGAATGCACGGATCCGGGCCGACGACGGAACGACGCTGCTGTTCGTCAGCCATCGGGACGCCGATCCGAACAACGGCGACAACACGTTCGGCCTCTTCCTCGAGGAGCGGGTGCCCGCGGGTGTCTGGCAGATCCGGCTGCACGGTGACCAGGTCGCCGACGGCGGTTTCCATGCGTGGATCGAGCGCAACGACCGGTCTCAGGCAGCTTTCGTCGACGCGGACGGAAGCCGAACCCTCGGCTCCCTGTCCTGCGGACAGCTCAGCCTGGCGGTCGGTTCGTACGACGCGCACACGCCGACCAAACCGCTGTCGTTCTTCTGCAGCGCCGGGCCAACCCGGGACGGCCGGCAGAAGCCGGAGATCAGCGCGCCTGGGCACGCCGTCTTCGCAGCTCATTCGAGGACCGGAACCGGAGTGGTCCGCAAGTCAGGCACCAGCATGGCGGCACCGGCTGTCACCGGGGTCGTGGCGCTGATCCTCGCGGAGGCCAACGCTCGTGGCGTCGCGCTCGACGCTGCTACGCTCCGACGTATCGTGACGGACAGCGCCCGCTCCAACCCGCCGGCCGCCGGCGGCTGGGACGACCGGTACGGTCACGGCCGGATCGACGCCGCAGAGGCGTTGCGGGCAGTGGAGAAACTGGCTGGACCCTAGGGTGAGCTCTGACGGACCCGAATCCGACATACCGGATCGCGACGCCCAGGTCGGCGACGCGCCAGGTCCGCTCGAGTTCGAAGAGCCCACAGGCCTCGACCGTTACCGGAAGGTGCGCACGAGAACGAGTCGGCTGCTCGACGCGGAAGCGGGCGATCAGCTGCTGACCGCCGTCGTCGAGGTCACCGAACCCGGCTACTCCCCGCCCGGTCTGGACGTCCGGGGCTTCATCACCGACACCTTGCTCACCTGCAGGGTCCGCCCGTCCGCCCTCGCCGAGCTCGACCAGGACCCTCGCGTCGCCTCGATCGAGCTCGGCAGCCAAACAGACCAAATCGACTGACCGACACAGCTGAATGACCAGCGTTGTGTGGGTTGGTCAGTCCGTGTGGATGGCGCGCTGGATTGCCAGCAGAGCGAAGAGCAGGACGGTCAAGGCGTGGATGGCGGTGCACCAGAGGCAGAGGGCGTCAGACCAGGGCGGCGGCGTGGCGGCCGGTAGTGAGGGATTGGCCTTGGTCGATCATTTGTTCGGCGATGCGGTCGACGGCGTGGGAGAAGGAGTCGGAGTTCTCCGGGTCCCATTCCTGCAGGCGGGCGAGCGCGGTCGCGACGATGGTCTGGTCGAGGGCCGCGAGCAGCATGCCGAGCATGATCGCGACGACCACCGCGTTCCGGGTGCCGCGCCCGACCGGCTGAGCCTCGGCGGGCCATGAGCCGAATGTAGTCAGTCCGATACGTTTCGCCACCACGAACCCCGGCGATCACGTCTCGATCCGCCTCGTACTCTTGAGGGGTGCCGTCGACACTGCCCGAGGGGGAGGTTGCGCCCCGGGACGGGTCGCTGCCGGAGTCCGCCGTACTCGAAGCCGCGTCCCGGCCGTTCGGGTTCTATCTGCACGTGCCGTTCTGCGCGTCACGGTGCGGGTACTGCGACTTCAACACCTATACGGCGACCGAGCTCGGGGGCGGTGCGTCGCAGGTGTCGTACGCCGACACCGCCGTCGGTGAGGTCCGGATGGCGCGGCGGGTGCTCGACGGGCTGGATCGGCCGGTCGAGACCGTCTTCTTCGGCGGCGGTACGCCGACGTTGCTGCCGGCAACTGATCTCGGCCGGATGCTGGCCGCGGTTCGCGACGAGTTCGGGCTGGCGCCGGGCGCCGAGGTGACGACCGAGGCCAACCCCGAATCGGTGGATCCGGCGTACCTCGAGGCGCTGCTGGAGGCCGGCTTCACCCGGGTCAGCTTCGGAATGCAGAGCGCGTCGTCGCACGTGCTGAAGATGCTCGACCGGCAGCACACGCCGGGGCGGGCGTTGCAGGCGGTGAAGGAGGCGACCGCGGCCGGGTTCGAGCACGTGAACCTGGACCTGATCTACGGGACGCCGGGGGAGTCGCTCGACGACTGGCGGGCCTCGCTGGAGTCGGCGCTGTCGGCCGACCCCGACCACGTCAGCGCGTACGCGTTGATCGTCGAGGACGGCACCCAACTGGCCCGCCGGATCCGCCGCGGCGAGCTGCCGATGCCGGACGACGACGACCTCGCGGACAAGTACGTGCTGGCCGACGAGATGTTGTCCGCCCACGGCCTGAACTGGTACGAGGTCTCCAACTGGGCCCGCACCGAGGACGCGCGCTGCCGGCACAACGAGCTCTACTGGCGTGGCGACACCTGGTGGGGGATCGGCCCCGGCGCGCACAGTCACGTCGGCGGCGTCCGCTGGTGGAACGTGAAGCATCCCAGCGCGTACGCCGGACGCCTCGAAGCCGGCGACAGTCCCGCCCATGCCCGCGAGATCCTCGACGACGAGACCCGCCGGGTCGAACGCGTGCTGCTCGAGATCCGGCTGTCCGCAGGTCTGCCGCTCGACGTCCTCGACGACGACGGCCGCGCCGCGGCGGCCGCCATGCCCGACCTCGTCACCCGGACCGGCGACCGCTTGGTCCTGACTGACCGCGGCCGCCTGCTCGCCGACGCCGTGGTCCGCGACCTGCTTCCGTAACCTGCCGTCCAGGTCACGAGCCTGCCGTCCAAGTCAGGACAAGAAGTGATCAGAAGTGATCACCAGAAGCTGTTGACGACCATTGTGAGCATCCTGGAGGCTATCCGGTAAGCGTTTACTGCCCGCCACCCAGAGGAGCCCGCGATGCCGCCTTCCATCCGTCGACGTCTGTTGCTCCAGGCGGGACTCACCGCCGGCGCCCTCACCGCCACCGGGCTGCTCGGCACCGGGACCGCGGCCGCCGCGGACGAGTTCGACGTACTGCGCGACCGATGGGCCGCGCTGAACAGCGGTGGTGCGATCGACCCCAACGACCCCGCGTACGCCGACGCCCTGGCCAAGCTGAGCGCGCAGGCGCAGGAGTTTGTCGACAATCTGATCGTCGACGCCGACCGGACGGCACTCTGGGCCGACCTCCCGCTCAGCTCGACGTCGGGCAACTTCTCCATCAGCTACACCCGGCTGAAGACCATCGCGCTGGCGCGGGCGACGTCCGGGACCACGCTCACCGCCGACCCGGCCGGCAAGCTCGCGAGCGCACTCGACTTCCTCTACGCGCGGGCCTACAACGAGACGCTCCCGGAGACCGGCAACTGGTGGTTCTGGGAGATCGGCGCGCCGCGCGCCCTGCTCGACACCTGCATCCTCGCGTACGACGCACTGTCCGCCGAGCAACTGGCGTCGTACCTGAAGGCCGTCGACAGGTTCGTCCCGAACCCGAACCGCCGGACCAACTCGCCGAACCTGCGGGAGACCGGCGCCAACCGGGTCGACAAGGCGCTGATCGTGGCGCTGCGCGGCATCGTCGGGAAGTCGGCCGACAAGCTCGCCGCGGCCCGGGACGCGCTGAGCGACGTGGCGGAGGCCGGCAAGAACAGCGTCTTCACCTACGTCACCAGCGGCGACGGCTTCTACCGCGACGGCTCGTTCGTCCAGCACGGCAACCTCGCGTACGTCGGCACCTACGGCAACGTCGCGCTCGGCGGAGTGGCCAACCTGTTCTCGTTGCTCGGCGGCTCGACCTGGCAGATCAGCGACCCGAACCGCGCGGTGATCCTGGACGCGGTCGAGGCGAGTTTCTCGCCGTTCATTGTCAACAATCTGATGATGGACTGCGTGTCCGGCCGGGCGATCTCGCGCGAACGCGCGGGCGACCACCGCCACGGGCACGGCACCACGTCGACCGTGCTGCTGCTCGCCGGTGGAGTCGCCGAGCCGTACGCTAGCCGCTACAAGGCACTCGCCAAGGGCTGGATCACCCGCGACCGCCTCGCCGACTACCTGAGTGGCGCGTCGATCCCCGAGATCTCTCGCGCCAAGGCCGTCCTCGACGACGCACGCATCGCCGCGGCGCCCGCGACCCCCGCGCACTTCCAGTTCCACAACCAGGACCGCGTCGTCCACCGGCGCCCGGGCTGGACGTTCGCGATCGCCATGTCGTCGAAGCGGATGGCCCGCTACGAGTGGGGCAACGGCGAGAACCTCCGCGGTTGGTACGTCGGCGACGGCATGACCTACCTCTACAACGACGACCACGCCCAGTTCTACGACGCCTTCTGGCCGACCGTCGACGCCCAGCGCATGCCCGGTACGACGGTCAGCACCAAACCGCGGCAGCCGCACGGCACCGGCGGCGGCACCGGGACGATCGCCGCGTACGCCGAGTGGGCCGGCGGAGCGTCGTACCGGAACACGGCCGGTGCGGTCGGCATGCACCTGATCAACCACGACAAGACGTTGCAGGCCAGGAAATCCTGGTTCTGCCTGTCCGACTCGGTCGTTGCCCTGGGCGCCGGCATCGTCGGAACCGACGGCTACCCGGTGGAGACCGTGGTCGAGAACCGCAACCTGCACGAGGACGGCGCCGCGGCCCTCGTGGTCGACGGTCGCATCCAGCCGGCCGACGCGTCGTACGACGATCCGCGCTGGGCACACCTCGAAGGCGTCGGCGGCTACATCTTCCCCAACGGTGGACAACTCAGCGTCCAACGGGAGGACCGCACCGGTACCTGGCGGGAGATCAACACCGGCAACGACACAGCAGGCTCGACGACGCCGTACACCCGTCGCTATCAGTCTCTCGTGCTCGACCATGGCACGGCTGTCGGTGCGTACGCATACATCCTGTTGCCTGGGGCAAGCGCTTGGCGAACTGCGCAACGGGCAGCAGATCCCGGCGTCACGGTGCTGTCGAACTCCGCCGAGGTGCAGGCGATTCGCTCCGGTCGCGACCACCTCACGCTCGCCAACTTCTGGACCGCCGGTGAGGCCGGTGGAATCACCGCGGATGGGCCGGCGTCCGTCGTCGTCGGCATCGAAGGCCACACGATCCACGTGGCGGTGTCGGATCCCAGCCGGACCGTCCCAACGCTTCGTTTGATTGTCGACAATCAGATTGCTCGCGTGCTGACAAAGGACGACAGCGTGACCGTCGTTGCCACGGGCAAGCAGTTGGTGGTCGACGTGGCCGTCGGCGGCACGCGGGGAGCAACTCATACGGCGACCTTCAGCAGAAGCTGACCCCACGGATTTCGCAAGCAACCGGGGCCGGCGGACAGAGCCGGCCGGGTCGCCGGGTGCTGGCAGCAACCAGGAGGTTCTGATGCCGCACGTCCGACCACCCCATTACTCGAGGCGACGGATCTTGTCCGCCGCCGCGGTCGGTGCAGCAATGACAGCAATACCCGTGACCACAGCCGCAGCAGCCCGCTCCAGAGTGACCGAAGAGCTGTGCCACACCTTCGAGCTCCAAGCCCTTCCCTCGGCGCGGACCACGGAGCTCGAGCGAACGCAGAACAGCTTGAGCAACACCGAGCTCCGCACCACCGGCTTCTACCTACCGGCGAACACCCCGCTGAACGTCGTCGTCCACCAGGGCAGCCTCGCCCCGACCCTGGTTGTCGGCGCGCCGGACGCGGACGCCCGCAAGGAGTTCAAGGCATCGCGTCAGTACCCGCTCCAGCTCGGCCGCAACACCGTCACCGACGCCGGCGGCGGTGTCGTCTACCTGAAGCTGATCGGTGCCACCGGCCAAGCGAAGGTCAGTCTCGGCGACACCGTCCAGCCGATGCCGTACTTCGTCCTCGGCTGGACGTCGGAGTCCGAGTTCCAGCGCCAGCTCGACGAACGCACCACGCCGTACGTCGAACTCGTTGCACCGCACACGCTGATCACCATCGAACGGAACTCGGCGCTCACCTACCGCACCGAGAACCACACCACCCTGCTCTCGACGTACGAGGAGATCGTCCGGATCGAGGACCAGGTCAGCGGGTTCGACGGCTCGTCGCCGCTGCACGCCCGGCAGCCGCATCCGTACCACTTCGTCGGCTACCCGTCGGCGATCACCGGAGTCGGCGCGTACGCGACGCACGGCCACATGTCGTTCCCGCCGCCGATCCAGGACCGGATGCTCACCGTGGAGGGACTGCGGACGCGCGGCTGGGGCATCTACCACGAGCTCGGGCACCAGCATCAGCAGATCACGTACAAGCCGAGCTCGCTGACCGAGGTGACGGTCAACATCTACTCGCTGGCCGTCAACGCGGTCTTTGCGACGAAGTACGGTCAGCAGCCGCGGTTGCATGCGCCGGACGCGAAGACCGGGCTGTCCCCGTGGCAGAGCGCGCCGGGCAAGCTGCGGCAGCCGGGTGTGGACTACGGCAAGACCTTCGATCCCTACGAGAAGCTGGTGATGTTCGAGCAGCTTCGGCTGGCGTTCGGTGACAGCTTCTGGCCGGACCTGCACAAGCTGGTCCGGGTGGAGCGACCGTACGCGGGGAGCTACACGGACGAGGCGTTGCGGCTGCGGAACCTGGTGGTGCTGTCGAGCAGGACCGCCGGGTACGACCTGAGCGACTTCTTCCGCGCCTGGGGCGTCCCGGTCGACGCCGAGGCCGTCGCCCAACTCGCAGTACTCGACCTGAACCCGCCGCCGACCGACCCGACGACGATCCGCCAGTAACGCACAAGGACGAAGGCACCCACCGGGTCGAGGTGGGTGCCTTCGCCGTTCGAGGGAGGCCGCGCCGCGGCGAGCCGGCGTTCGGGCAGCCGGGGAGCTCAGTCGCGGAGGAAGAGCTCGATGACCGGGATGTCCGGGGAGGGTGCGTGGTTGGGGAGTTTGAGGGTGAGCGTGTTGTCGGGCAGCCCGGCCAGGTACGTGTGCCCAGGCGCCGACGGGTCGACGGTCACCCGCTGAACCTCCGAGGCGTCGTGCAGGAAGTGCGCGTAAGCCACCGTGTCGCCCAGCCCGGGCAAGTGCAGATGCCCCATCGGCCACGCGAACAGATGCAGGTAGAGCCGGTTACCGTTCTGCGTGTACCGGCAGTCGGCCGGCGGGACGTACGCACTAGGACCGCACGCGCGCACCGACCGCTCGTGCAGCCGCATCCAGTCGCCGACTCCGGAGAGGACGGACAGCGCCCGGGGTTCCCACGCCCCCCGCCCGTTCGGTCCCACGTTGAGCAGCATGTTGCCGCCCTTCGAGACCGAGTCGACCAGCATCCGGATCAGCAGCGCCGGCGACTTCCAGTCGTGGTTGTCGCGGTGGTACCCCCAGCTCCCGTTCAGCGTCTGGCACGCCTCCCACGGCACCTGCGTACCGTTGCCGGCCGCAACCTCGTTCCCCGGCGGCTGGACCTGCTCGGGCGTGGTGAAGTCGCCGCTGCCGAGCCCCAGTCGATTGTTGACAAGAATCCCGGGCTGCAGCTCCCGCACCATCGCGAGCAGCTCCTCGGACCGCCACTCGTCCGGACCCTTCGCGTTGAACCCGCGGCCGGCGTACGAGAAGTCGAACCACATCACGTCGATCTGCCCGTAGTTGGTGAGCAGCTCGCGCACCTGCCCGTGCAGATAGTCGGCGTACTCGCGAACGTCCCGGTCCGCAGTCCGGTCGATGAAATCCACATCCCCGCGCTGCGGGTGGTAGAGATCCACCGGGAACGACGGATGGTGCCAGTCGAGCAGCGAGTGGTAGAGCCCGATCCGGAACCCGCGCGCCCGGAACGCATCGACCATCGGTGCCAGCAGGTCCTTGCCCCACGGCGTGTGCGGAGCCGAGTACGACGTCAGCTTCGAGTCCCACAGGCAGAAGCCGTCGTGGTGCTTCGTGGTGATGACGAGATACCGCATGCCGGCGTTCCACGCGTCCTCGGCCCACTGCACCGGGTCGTAGAGGTCAGGCGAGAAGTGGTCGAAGTACGGCTGGTAGTCCTCGTCGGTCAGCCGTTCGTACGACTTCACCCACTCGTGCCGGGCGGCCGCCGCGTAGATCCCCCAATGCACGAACAGCCCGAAGCGTGCCTCCGTCAGCCAACTCATCGAGGGCTCGCACCACCCAGCGCCGACTCGAACTCGCCGCGGATCTTGTCCCCGCCGTCCTTCGCCCACTTCTGCACCGCCGCGTCGAACGCGCTGATCGGCTTCCGGCCGGCGATGACGTCGTTGCGTACGTCGGTCAGCGCCTGACCGAGGTCGCCGCCGGACTTGTCGTTGGCCGGCGAGATCAGCGAAGCCGTCGGGTCCTTGACGACCATGCCGATCAGCTTGGTCAGGTCGGCGTGCGCCTTGTCGACGTACGTCGGGTCGGACGCGTTGAAGAGCGCCTGCGTGGGACCGGCGATGTACTTCCACGGCACGGTCAGCTCGGCCTCGCCCTTGGCGGTCTGCTTCGGGTTGCCGTTCGCGTCCCGGGTGAAGTCGACGCCCTCGACGCCGTAGGTGAGCAGCAGGTTCTCGGTGCTGCCGAAGGGCGCGGCGAAGAAGTTGGCCACGCCGAGCAGCTCGCGCGCCCGGGCCTCGTCGGCCTTCTTCATCAGCGTGTAGGCGAACAGGATGTTGTCGGACCAGGTGTTCGCCTTGCCGCCGGCCGGGGCCATCGGCACGAACGCCCGCGGGTCGTTGGCCGGGTCGAGCCGCTTCATGTCCTTGAGGTAGTCCGGGTACGCCGGGAAACCGTCGTACACGAAGGCGCCCTTGCCGGCCTTGAACGCGTTCTTCCGGGCCTGGCTGTCGATCCCGTCCGAACCCGGTACGACGACGCCGGCCTTGACCAGCCCGACGGCGAACTCGAGCGCGGCCTTGTACTCCGGTGTCTCGAAGCTGCGGACCAGCTTGCCGCTCTCCAGCCGCCAGCCGTTCGGGACGCCGAACATCTGCTGGATCATCGTGAAGAACGTGTTGCCCTTCGAGTTGACGATCGCCCAGCGGCCTTGCTGCGGCTTCGTCAGCGCCTTGCACGCCGCCAGGAACTCCTCGGCGGAGGTGGGGTAGGCGACACCGGCCTGGTCGAGGTGGCGCTGGTTGTAGAAGCCGGCGCCGCCGGTGATGCTGCGCGGGATCGGCAGCCCGTACAGCTTGTCGTCGACCACGCAGGCCTGCCAGATGACAGCCGGGATGTTGGCCAGGTTCGGGTAGTCCTTCACCTTGTCACCGGACAGGTACGGCGTCAGGTCGGTGCACTTCGCCGCCAAGAACGCCGGAAGATTGTTGACAACCGACGGATCGGACAACAGGACCAGGTCGGGCAGCTCGTTCGCCGCGAGCACGGTCTGGAACTTCGTCTCCCAGTCGCTGGCCGGGACGATGGTCAGGTCCAGGCTGCCGCCGAGCGCGCGCTCGACCTCCTGCCAGGCGGTGTTCTTGTCCTTCGCCGGCGGCAGCGGGTCGAAGATGTTCGTCATCACCGACACCTTGCCGCCCTTCAGCGGCGGCTGCGCGACGGTCTTGACCAGGTTCTTCGGGTAGCTGCGGAACGCCGGCGGCACGCCCTCCGCGGTGCCCGGCAGGTCGGGCTCCGGCCCGGCGAAGGCGATGTACGACGGCAGTGTCAGCGACGAGGCCCGGGCGGTGCCGGACGCCGTACTGCCGTTGCTGCAGGCAACCAGCGTGGGGACGCCGGCGGCGCTCATCACGGCGACTCCGACCGCGCTGCGCAGGAAGCTCCGGCGGCTGAGGCCGGCCGATGAGGTGGTCACGGTTTTCTCCTAACCCTTGATGGCACCGGTGAGGACGCCCTTGGTGAAGTAGCGCTGAAGGAACGGGTAGACGCAGAGGATCGGGACGAGCGCCACGACGACGACCGCCATCTGCACGGCCTGGATCGACGCCACCGCCTCGCCGGGCGACTCGGCGCCCGCGCCGACCGGCTGCCCCTGCAGCACGTAGAGCCGCAGTACGAGCGGCAGCGGCCACTTGTCGGTGTCGCTGAGGTAGAGCAACGCGTTGAAGAACGCGTTCCAGTGGCCGACGGCGTAGAACAGCGCGACCACGGCCAGCACCGCCTTCGACAGCGGCAGCACGATCCGCAGCAGGATCGCCACATCACCCGCGCCGTCGATCCGGGCGCTGTCGATCAGTTCGGCGGGGATGTTCTGGAAGAAGTTGCGCAGCACCAGGAAGTTGAAGGCGCTGACCAGGCCGGGCACGATCAGGGCTGCGTACGTGTCGTAGAGGCCGAGCTGCTTGACCAGCAGGAAGTTCGGGATGATGCCGGCGCCGAACAGCATCGTGAACAGTACGGCGGTCAGCACGAACCGCCCGCCGACGATCGGCCGGCTCAGCCCGTACGCGAGCCCGATGGTGACGACGAGGTTGAGCGCCGTACCGATGACCGTGATGCCGGCGCTGACCAGCAGGGCGTGGCTGACCACGCCGCCGGCGAAGATGGTCCGGTACGCCGCCAGTGTCGGCTCGGTGGGGAACAGCGGGATGATCCCGCCCCGGCGGACGATCTCCGGCTCACTGGCGAAGCTGGTCGCGATGATGTTCACGAACGGGTAGAGCACCAGCAGGCAGACGATCACGATCGCCAGCGCCTTGAACGCCAGCCCGAGCCGCGACGGCGGCTCCATCCACGGCGGCCGCTGAGAGGTCTTCATCGGCGGTAGATCCCTTCGTGGCCGAAGCGGTGGGCGAGTTTGTTGGCGCCGAGGATGAGGACGAGGCCGATCACGCCCTTGACCAAGCCGACGGCGGCGGCCGGTCCCCACTGGCCGTCGAGGACGCCGTGGAAGTAGACGTAGGTGTCGAGCACCTCGGCGGCGTCCGCGCCGACCGCGTCGCGCTGCAGCAGGATCTGCTCGAAGCCGACCGACAGGATGCTGCCCAGGTTGAGGATCAGCAGGAGCAAGGTGACCGGAACGATGCCGGGCAGGGTGACGTGCCAGAGCCGGCGCCAGCGGTTCGCGCCGTCGATGGCGGCGGCCTCGTAGTGGTCGGTGTCGATGTTCAGCAGGGCGGCGAGGTAGATGATCGTGCCCCAGCCGGCGTCCTTCCAGATCAGCTGCAGGGTGACCAGCCACGGGAAGAACTCCGGGCTCGTCATCAGGTCGACCCTCGGGAGACCCACCGAGCCGAGCACCTGCGGGAGCAGGCCGGTGCCGCCGATCAGCTGCTGGCTGATCGAGATCAGGATGACCCAGCCGATGAAGTGCGGCAGGTAGACGACGCTCTGCACGAACCGGCGGACCTTCGAGCTCAGGATGCTGTTGAGCAGCAGCGCCAGGCCGATCGGGGCGGGGAAGAACAGGACGAGCTGCAGCAGGGCGAACTTCAGGGTGTTGAGCAGGGCGCGGTAGAAGTCCGGCTCGGCGAAGACCGCGAAGTTGCCGAGGCCGACCCACGGGCTGCCGCGGAAGCCGAGGTACGGCTGGTAGTCCTGGAAGACGATCACGTTGCCCAGCAACGGCACGTAGTGGAACACCACGAAGAACAAGAACCCGGGCAGCACCAGCAGCAGCATCGTCCGGTCCCGCCGCAACCGCACCCGCAACGGAAGCCGTCCCGTGTCGGGGGTGGAGCGAGCCGGGGCGAGGCGTCGGCGGTGCATGGCCCTCCTCTGTAGTAACCGTTTGCTGTCTGGATGAGGACACAACCTAGGGACGGTTTTCGCCTGGTGTCAAGGCTTTCGGTCGATCAACCTTGACCGGTCTGCGACGGCGCGTCTACGGTTTGCGTAACCGTTTACTAGGAGTGATTCGTGCCGAACCATCACGCCGCCGCCCGGATACCCACCCTCGTGGCGATGCCGGAAGCGACCTGGGCGCAAGTCGTCACCCCGCCGGTGTGGGACCGCCTCGAGCGAGTCGCGGAGCCGCTCGGCCTGCGCGACGGCGTTCCGGTACTGCGCGAGTCGTTCGAGACCGTGCATGCCGAGCTGGCCGAGGCCGAGGTCCTGCTGACCGGCTGGGGCTGCCCGCCCATCACCGCGGACCTCCTGGACGCCGCCCCGAAGCTGCGTGCGATCGTGCACGCGGCCGGCACGATCAAGACCTTCGTCGACCCGGTCGTGTTCGAGCGCGGCATCGCCGTGAGCTCGGCGGCAGCGGCCAACGCGATCCCGGTCGCGGAGTTCGCGCTGGCCGCGATCGTGCTGGCGGGCAAACGCGCGTTCCGCCTCCGCGACTGGTACCGGACCGTCCACGGCAGCCGCCCGTTGCCGGGCGTACCGATCAGCGGCAACCTCGGTACGACGATCGGCGTGCTGGGCGCATCGCGGACCGGCCGGCTCGTCCTCGAGCGGTTGCGTGGCCTGGACGTCGACGTACTGGTGAACGACCCTTACCTGAGTGAGGCCGAGGCAGCTGCGTTCGGGGCGAAGTGGTGTGACCTGAAGACGTTGTTCAGCGCCAGCGACATCGTGAGTCTGCATGCGCCGCTGCTTCCGGAGACCCGGGGGATGGTCTCCGCCGAGTTGCTGGCCGCGATGCCGGATGGCGCCGTGCTGATCAACACGGCTCGGGGCGCGTTGGTCGACCACGACGCGCTCGCGCGGGAGTGTGCATCGGGGCGGATCGATGCGGTGCTCGATGTCTCGGATCCCGAACCGTTGCCGGCGAGCTCGCAACTCCTCCAGCTCCCCAACGTCTTCGTGACCCCGCACATTGCAGGTGCCATGGGCAACGAAGTGGTCAGGCTGGGGGAGGCCGCGGTGGCGGAGATCGAGCGGCTGGCCGCCGGTCTCGACCTGGCCCACGGCATCGAGTGGGCGGACCTCGGACGGATCGCATGACAACCGGCGCCCAAAGGCGGCGGCCGTCGCCGGAGGGGCTGCGGTCGTCGGACGGCCTGCCGTCGTCGGCCGGGCTGCGGTTGCCGGGGGCGGATCGGCTGTTGTCGTCGCGGACGGGGTATACCCGGGAGACTTGGCTGGCGGTCGCCGATCACCTGCTGGATTCGCTCAACCCCTGGTTCTCGCCCAGCGGTGCGCAAATCCGGTTGCCGGGCCGGGGGAGTTGGTCGGGAGCGGACTGCGACGGCTTAGAAGGCTACGCGCGAAGCTTCCTGCTCGCGTCGTTCCGGATCGCCGCCACCCAAGGCGACGATCGACTGGTCGAGCGCTATGCCCCGGGTCTCGTCGCCGGGGCGGCCGGCGAGTGGCCGCGGCTGACGCCGTGCTCGCAGCAGATGGTGGAGGCCGCCGCGATCGCGGTCGGCTTGCACGAGTCGCGCGGCTGGCTGTGGGACCGGCTGGACGGACCGGACCAGCAGAAGGTGGTCGACTGGCTCTCCGGGTTCGTCGGCTCCAGGACCTGGGACAACAACTGGCGGCTGTTCCAGGTTGTCGGAGAGCAGTTCCTCGCGTCGGTCGGAGCGCCGTACTCGCAGGACGACATCGACAGCGGCCTCGACCGGATCGAGGACTGGTACGTCGGCGACGGCTGGTACACCGACGGCGACGGCCAGAACTTCGACCACTACATCGGCTGGGCAATGCACCTCTACCCAGGTCTCTGGGCCCGGATGGCCGGTACGGCGGCCGACGAGCGGCTGACTGTCTATCGCGACCGGCTCCGGCGGTTCCTGGAGGACGCGGTCCACCTCGTCGGCGCCGATGGCGCGCCGGTCCACCAGGGCAGGTCGTTGTGCTACCGGTTCGCCGCGGCGGCGCCGTACTGGATGGGGATGCTGCTGGACGCCTCGCCGCTGACGCCAGGGCAGACGCGGCGGTTGTGCTCGGGCATGCTGCGGCACTTCGTGGATCACGGAGTGCCGGACGAGCGTGGGCTGCTGTCGCTCGGGTGGCATCACCACTTCCTGCCGATGACGCAGCCCTACTCCGGACCGGGGTCGCCGTACTGGGCGTCGAAGGCTTCCTGGGACTGTTGCTGCCGGCCGAGCATCCGGTGTGGACCGACCGCGAGGCAGCACTGCCGATCGACGAGGACGACCAGGTCCGGGCAATGCCGGCGCCGGGTTTCCTGGTGCAGGGCACACGAGACGACGGGATCGTGCGGCTGCTCAACCACGGCAGTGACCACGCCGCGCCTGGCGAACGCGAGCCGCCTGCCGACCACCACTACGACCGGCTCGCGTACTCGAGTCGCACCGGGCCGGAGTTGACGCCCGACCGGATCGACAACCATGTGGCCCTCGTCGGCCCAGAAGGGACCAGCCAGCGGGGCAGGATTCGGCGGATCGCGATGGACGGCCGCCGCGCAGCCTCCTGGTGGAAGGCAGGCGCCGGGCGGATCGAGGTTGCGTCGGTCGTTCTCGGCCGGGTGGAAGTGCGCTGCGTCCTGGTCGACGGTCCTGGGGGAGTGACGATTCGCCACGGCGGCTATGCGATCGCTGACCAGCACCAGCCGCGGACGACCACCACCGGCAACTGGGCCCAGGCGGTCCGCACCGATCGCCTCACCTCGGTCGTGGTCGGACTCCATGGGTACGACGAAGCCGGCGTACGGCGGGGCCTGGACACGAACGCGTTCGGTCCGCACTCGGCGACGCCGTACCTGGTCCGCCGGTCGCATCCCGGCGGTCCCTTGCTGCTGGTGTCGGCGGTGGTACTGTCCGGCGACACGGTGTGGCCCGAGGCGCTGGCCGAGGCGATCGAGGTCGAGGTGGACGGGCTGCGCTGCGTCATCCGGATGGCGGGAGGACACGAGGAGGAGGTGGTGATGGATGGCGGCGGACCCCCCTCGGCCGCGGGCGAAACGGCGTGACCCCGACGCGGCCCGGACCATCCGCGACGTGGCCGAACGCGCCGGCGTGTCCACGGCCACCGTCTCCAGGGTTGTCAACGGCAACTATCCGGTCGCGGCCGCGACCCGGGCCGCGGTCGAACGCGCGATGCGTGAGCTCGGCTATGTGGTGAACGCGCACGCCCGCGCCCTGGCCGGATCCACCACCCGCGTGGTCGGCATCGTGGTGAACGAGATCGTCGACCCGTTCTTCGCCTACATCGCCCGCGGCGTCCAGTCCGAGGCCGTCGCCTCCGGCCGGCTCTGCCTGGTCTGCTCGACACAGGGCGACCAGTCGGCGGAGCTACGGTTCGTCGACCTGCTGCTGGAGCAGCGGGCGGACGCGGTGATCCTGGTCGGCGGCGCGGTCGAGGACAAGGAGTACTTCACCGCGGTCAGTCAGCGGGCCCGGCAACTCAAGGCGGCCGGCTCGAGCCTGGTGCTCTGTGGCCGACCCGGGTTGTCCTCGGACCCGTCGGCGTACGCGGTCGAGTACGACAACGCCGGTGGAGCCGCGGCGATCACCGATCACCTGCTGAACGCGGGGCACACCCGGATCCTGTACCTCGGCGGTCCGACTGCGCTGTCGACGACGACCGCCCGGCTGCGTGGGTTCGAGCAGGCGCTTCAAGCACGCAAGGTCCCGTTCGACCCGGCCTTGGTCCGCACCGGCGCCTTCGGCCGACAATGGTCGTACGAGCAGACGCTGCGGGCGCTCGACGACGGCCTCGACTTCACCGCGGTCTTCGCGGCCAACGACATCGTCGCGGCCGGCGTCTACGCCGCCCTCCGCGACCGCGGCCTCTCGGTCCCACAAGACGTCTCCGTGGTCGGGTACGACGACGTCCCGGTGGCGACCGAGTTGCAGCCGGCCCTGACGACGGTCCGGGTCCCGCTCGAGGAGCTCGGCCGGGCCGCGGTCCGGGCCGGGCTGTCCGGGCAGGACAAGAACGCCGACCCGTTCGCCCACCAGCAGCCCGTGGTGACCCTGGGCACGGTCGTCGTGGTCCGCGACTCCGTCGGGCCACCCAGAGCCTGACGCTACTCTCTGTGAGTGACCGGCATGGTTCGTTCCGTGACCAGGCGGACTGGTATGTACTGACCTGAACACGCCAGTATCTCAGCGTGACGACGGGGTGCTTGACATAACAGGTTGGGACACTCGAAACTCAGCACACTTTCGCGATCCGAGAGCGCTCTCAACTCCGTCCAGTTCCAGGGAGCTTTCCATGCGGCCCAGTGCCGGCTGCCGCCCCGTCGCGGCACTCCTCGCCTGTGGCGTCGTCCTGCTCGCCGCCGCCTGCGGTGGAACCGGCCAGAACGATGCCAGTGGCAACGAAACGAACGGTCCGCGGATCGAGCTGACCATCGCCACCTTCAACGAGTTCGGGTACGACGACCTGTACCGCGAGTACGAGGCCATGCACCCGAACATCAAGATCGTCCAGCGCAAGGCCCCCACGGTCGACGCGCACGTCAAGAACCTGGACACCAACCTGGCCGCCGGGTCCGGGCTGGCCGACATCGAGGCGATGGAGATCAGCTGGATCTACAACTACCTGGCCAAGGCGGACAAGTTCGTCGACCTGCGCGAGTACGGCGCCGACGAGCTGAAGGACCGCTGGCTGGACTGGAAGGTGTCCGGCGCCACCACGCCCGACGGCAAGATCATCGGCTACGGCACCGACATCGGGCCGGAGGCGATCTGCTACCGCAAGGACCTGTTCGCCAAGGCCGGGCTGCCGACCGACCGGGCCCAGGTGGCCAAGCTGTTCCCGGACTGGTCGTCGTACTTCGCGACCGGGCGGAAGTTCAAGCAGCGGGTGCCGGGCTCGGCCTGGTACGACTCCGCCGTGCTCACCTGGGAGGCGATGCGCAACCAGCTGATCCAGGCGTACTACTCGAACCAGGACCGCTACCTCGGCGCGGAGAACGAGCTGCTGAAGCGGACCTGGGACCAGATCGTCCAGGGCAGCGCGGACGGCCTGTCGGCCAAGTTGCCGGCCTGGAGCGACGCCTGGAACAAGGCGTTCCGCACAGACGCGTTCGCGACCATGGCCTGCCCGGGGTGGATGCTCGGCGTGATCCAGGACAACGCCGGCACCTACGGCAAGGGCAAGTGGGACGTCGCGGATGTGTTCCCCGGCGGTGGCGGCAACTGGGGCGGCTCGTACCTCACCGTGCCGAAGCAGTCGCCGCAGCCCGAGGAGGCAGCCCGGCTGGCCGCCTGGCTCACCGCGCCGGAGCAGCAGGTGAAGGTGTTCAAGAAGGTCGGCTCGTTCCCGTCCACGCTCGACGCGTACGACGACCCGCAGGTGAAGAGCCAGGTCAACGCGTACTTCAACAACGCGCCGGTCGGCGAGATCTTCGTCAACCGGGCGAAGAACGTGTTCCTGAAGCAGCACAAGGGCCCGCGCGAGGGCGAGATCAACCAGGTCTTCAGCGCCGCGCTGGCCCGGGTCGACGAGGGCGAACAGGCCCCGCAGGCCGCCTGGAAACAGGCGCTCGACCTGGCCGACAAAGCCGCCAACACGAGAACGAAAGGCTGAGCGAATACAGCGGGAAAGTAATACGGTGTGAAGATCAGTCAGTCGTCCAGAGGAGGACCGATGAAGGACTCTGGTTCTCCGACATTGGAGCAGGTCGCGGCGCTCGCGGGAGTCTCGCGTGCCACGGTGTCGCGGGTGGTGAACGGGTCGCCCAAGGTGCTGCCGGACACGGTGGCCGCGGTCGAGCGGGCGATCGGGCAGCTCGGCTACGTGCCCAACCGCGCCGCGCGGGCCCTGGTCACGCGCCGGACCGACTCGGTGGCGATCGTCGTGCCGGAGCCGGACAGCCGGGTCTTCTCCGACCCGTTCTTCGCCGGCATCCTGCGCGGCGTGAGCCTGACGCTCGCGCCGACCTCGTCCCAGCTCGTGCTGCTGATCGAGCCGGCCGAGGGCGACGACCAGCGCCTGTTGCGGTACCTGCGCGGTGGTCACGTCGACGGAGCGATCATCGTCAGCCACCACGGCCGCGACAACGTGCTGCAGGAGTTGGCGCAGTTGCCGCTGCCGATCGTGTTCAGCGCCCGGCCGCTGGGCGTCGACGTACCGGTCGCGAGTGTGGACGTGGACAACGTCGCCGGCGCGCGGACCGCGGTGGAGTACCTGTTGTCGATCGGGCGCCGCAAGATCGGGACGATCGCCGGCCCGCTGGACATGACCGCCGGACTGGACCGGTTGACCGGGTACCAGGAGGTGGTGAGGGAGGCCGGGCTGACCGAGGCCGTTGCCTTCGGCGACTTCACCGCGGACGGCGGTGAGCAGGCCGCGCTCCGGCTGCTCGACGAGTTCCCCGACCTGGACGGGCTGTTCGTCGCCAACGACCTGATGGCGACGACGGCGCTGCGGGTGCTGTCGCAGCGCGGCCGGCGGGTGCCGGACGACGTCGCGGTGGTCGGGTTCGACGACTCGGTGATGGCGACCACCACGACCCCGAAGCTGACCACGGTCCGCCAGCCGGTGGAGAAGCTCGGCGCCCGGCTGGCCGAGATCCTGCTCGCCAAGATCGGCGGCGCGAACCTGACCAGCCCGGAGATCTACGGCACCGAGCTGATCATCCGCGACTCGGCCTGAGCCCTACGGCGGATCGTTCTGGAACTGGAACTGCACCCGGACCGAGTTGTCCAGCGGTACGACGACCGTCGTGTTGGACGCGGTCCAGTTCTGCGGCACCAGGAAGAGCCGGTCGTCGCCGACCACGAGCAGGCGTAGCCCGCGGTAGCGGTAGTTGAAGGTCTGGCCCAGGCCCGGACGCAACGCGGTCTCCTCGAGCCCGGGGGATCGCAGGGCGAGCTTCTCCTTGGTGTCGAGGATCACGACCGGGAACTTGTCCAGGTTCTCCGCGTCCGCCTTGGCCAGCCCGCGGCCGGAGTACTGCGCCGTCGTCGCCGTCGCCCAGAACGCGCACGTGACGGTGACGACCACGAGCAGCACGATCAGCGCCGTCTGGCCGCTCTGCGGCGGGCTCAGCCGGCGCCGGAGGTAGGTGAGGTACGCCAGGGTGGCCGCCGCCAGGCCGATCACGCCCGGCACGACCAGGGCGTAGTACGGAAGCTGCCCGATCAACGGGAAGGCGAGGAGGCCGGCGACACCGATCAGCAGCAGTACGACGGTCGCCCGCGAGGCGCGCCGTACGCCGGTCTCGGTCGGGTGGATCGCGTTGTGCACGAGCAGCCCCGCGACCGCGAGCAGCGTCATGACCAGCAGCGGGACGAGCAGCGGCTGCGGGCTGCGCATCACGTACTCCTGCGTGCTCAGGCCGATCGTGTCGACGTCGATCCCGAAGTACTCGTACTGCGATCGCGCGGAGACGTAGCCGAAGTAGAACAGCAGCGCGGTGATCAACGTGACCGGCGTGACGAACTTCGCCGCGAACGACACCCAGCGCTCGACCTGGGACTCCTGCTCCGCCATCCGTCAGCCACCCGACGGCGTCTCGGTGGGCGGGTCGGTGGTCGGCTCGGTCGTCGGCTCGGTCGTGGGGGTCTCGAGGACGTCGGGCTCGAAGACGACCTTGTCCTGGTCGTCTTCGACCAGGCTGTCGCAGTCGTCCTGGGTCTGGCAGGTCGCCTCGATCGGGATGATCAGGCGGACCTCGCCGGTGCCGTTGGCAACCTGCCGGGCGCCGACGTAGCAGGTGCTGAGATTGCCGGTCTGCCACTCGAGGTTCGCGCAGGCCCGCTGGTCGCCGCACGCGGACTGGTCGAGCTCGAAGACTCCCGAGGGTTCGAGACTCGGGGAGCCGAGCTTGAGGCTCGTCCCGTCGGGCAGTGGGTTCCGGCCGAGCCAGTTGACCTGCGCGCAGTGCTTGACGCCGTCCTCCTCCGGGCTGCCGCCGCCGATCGGAGCTGTGGCGATCGAGATCGCCGGTTGCCGGCGCGTCGGTTGCGTCGTCTCCGGCGTGGTCGGCTCGAACGAAGGCTCACCGGTGGTCTCCGGCGCGGGTGACGGCGTACCTCCGCCGTTGGGCGTGTCCGCACAGCCGCCGATCACCAGGACGACGACTGCGACCGCCAGAGCAACTCTGCGCATGACGACCACCCCCAGCAACAGAATGACGCCGCATGGTGCCTCCGACAACTGTTGATGGCACCCATTTGTTCACTCTCCGCTGCGACGACTGTCCATGCTCGTCACCATTTGGTATCCCTGTCACAAACGAGGGGGTTGGATGACCGATCATGAGATCCGGATCGCGCTGGTGCTGAACGGCGGGGTCAGCCTGGCGGTGTGGATGGGTGGGGTGACGCACGAGCTGGACCTGATCCGGCGTGCGTCCGGCCCGGAGGGTTCACCGGCGCCGCAGCAGTACGACGAGGTGCTTGCGGAGCGGTGGCGGGAGCTGTGCCACCGGGGCGAGGAACGGCGGCGGGTCGTGGTCGACGTGATCGCCGGGACGAGCGCCGGCGGGCTGAACGGGTCGTTGCTGGCGACAGCGATCTCGAACGGGTCGACGCTCGACCCCGATGGCGAGCACGGGCCCTGGCTGCGGCAGAAGTGGGTCGGGCTGGGGTCGCTCGAGGTCGGGAAGCTGGTCCCGTCGGTCGACAAGCCGAGCTCGGTGCTGGACGGCGACTACTTCCTGGACGAGCTCGACGAGCTGATCAAGGGCGTCGCGGAGGCCGGCGACTCGACCGCCGAGGGAGCGGTCACGCTGTTCGTCACCGCCTCCGGTCTCGGCGTTCAGCAGTTCGAGGCGACCGACGCGGCCGGGCAGTGCTTCGTCGTCCCGGACCACCGGTACCTCTTCCGGTTCACCAGTGAGAAGGCCGCGACGTACGACGGCCGGACCCGGACGTTCTCGGTCGCGGACAAGAACGAGCTGGCCAACACGAAGCTACTCGCGCTCGCCGCCCGGGCCTCCGCGTCGTTCCCGGCCGCGTTCGGGCCGGTCCAGGAGACGCCCAAGCTGGCCGGCTCACCGCCGCGGCTCCAGCCCAAGACCGCCGAGTCCGGCGCCTGGCTGGTCGACGGCGGCGTTCTCGACAACGCGCCGTTCGGGCCGGTCCTCGACGTCGTCGCCCGCCGCCCGGTCGCCGGCCGCGCGAGCCGCTACGTGCTGTACGTCGTACCGTCCGCAGGCGTCGGCCATGCGGCGACCGAGCTGGTCGGCACCGACGCGCCGAGCTGGCGGAAGGCGGCGTTGTCCGCCGTGCAGTTCCCGCGCGAGGTGGACTTCCGGTCCGACGTCGAGCAGCTCGAGCGGCTGCTGCTGGAGGCGGACGCGTCCTGGTCGGACACCCAGCGGCTGTTCGACCGTTGCATGGAGCAACCAGCCGAGCGGGACCGGCTGCGGGAGGCGGCGAAGGCCCTGCAGCCGACGTACTCGCGAGGCCGGGCGGCCGGTGAGGTGTGGGAGGCGGTGACCATCGCCAGTCAGGACCAGACCACTGTGCTGGACGCCGCGACCTCCCTGTCGGAGCAGGACATCGACGAGATCCTGGCGACCGAGCACCCCTGGGTCCCGGATCCGGACGGTTCGACCAAGCCGCTGCGCACCGATGCGGAGGGCAAACCGAGCTGGCTGTGGGGGACCGGTGCGGCGGAGCGCGTCGTACGGCTGGTGCTACGCTCGTTGCGGACGAAGCTGGACAGCGCCGGCGTGCCGCAGCGCGAAGAGCTGGAGCACCGGCTGCAGGCGACGAGCGACTGCCTGCTGAAGACGCAGGCGGTGCGGGACGCGTTGTCCGGACAGTTGGCGAACGCCGAGCTGGAGCTGAAGCTGCCCGGTGGCGCCGAGACGGTCGCGGTCGCGCTGAGCGACATGTTCGAGGACCTGCAGGTGCAGCGGGCGCTCGGGGAGGCGTTCGCGGACCTGATCGTGGCCGTCGGCTGGGATCTGGTCGAGACCGCGCTCGAGGTGGAGATCGTGTCGCGGTGTACGTCGGCCAGGACGCCGCAGCAGCGCAGTGCGCCGTTCCAGTTCGTCCGGCTCGGACCGGACATCCCGCTGACCCTGCTGGACGACCTGCAGGAAGGGTCGGTGGCGAACCTGCTTAAGGACCGGATCCTGTACGGCACCCAGGTCGGGCACTTCGGCGCCTTCGGCGCGGCGGACTGGCGGCGGTGGGACTGGCTGATGGGCCGGCTGCACTGCGTCGCGCACCTCGGCGCCCTGCTCGGCGCCGATCCGGACTGGATCCGCGAGACCCAGCAGCAGGTGCTGCTGGCCGAGGACTGGAAGGTCGAGAAGGTCGCCGAGCGGGTGCAGCGGCTGGCCGACGACTTCCGCGACGCGTCCGTGCTGTCCGCGCTCACCACCATGCGCGACGAGCTGAACCAGTCCGCCGAGGGGCGGGCGACGACGAAGGGCCTGGCCGACCGGATGGTCCAGGTCTCCGTGGCGCTCGGCGATCAGCCGAGCAACTGGGTCAAAGCCATGGCCGACCGCAAGCACCAGCCGAAGTCGTGGCTGCTGCGGGCCGCACGGTGGTTCACCGAGCCGGCCCGGACCACGCTGTGGGAGCGGCTGATCCGGAACCCCAAGCTGACGCCGGCCAAGCAGCCGCTGCTCTTCCAACGGTGGTTGCCGCTGGCAGCCATCGGGCTGAGCATCGCGCTACTGGTCGTCGCGGGCGTCGTGGACGTAGCCGCCGTACGCATCATCGCGGCACTGCTCGCCGGGCTCGTCCTGGCCGCGGGTCTGACGCTCGGCGTGGTGACCTGGTACGTCGGACGGGTCCGCGACCGGATCCAGGGGTGGATCGCCCAGAAGATCCCGAAGATCAGTCCAGAGTCACGAAGTCGATGAGCTCTTCGACCCGGCCGAGCAGGGCCGGGTCGAGATCGGCGTAGCTGGTCACCTTGGACAGGATGTGCTTCCAGGCCGCGGCCACGTCGGCCTGGTCGGTCGCGGGCCAGCCGAACGCCTGCAGCACACCCTTCTTCCAGTCCTGCCCGTGCGGGATCTTCGGCCAGGCCTTGATCCCCACCGAGGACGGCTTGACCGCCTCCCAGATGTCGATGAACGGGTGCCCGACGACCAGGACGTGCTTGTTCGTCACCTGGGCGGCGATCTTGGACTCCTTGGAGCCCTCGACCAGGTGGTCGACCAGGACGCCGAGCCTGCGGCCGGGACCGGGCTGGAACCGGTTGACGATCCCGGGCAGGTCGTCGACCCCTTCGAGGTACTCGACCACGACGCCCTCGATACGCAGGTCGTCACCCCAGACCTTCTCGACCAGCTCGGCGTCGTGCCGGCCCTCGACGTAGATCCGGCTCGCTCGCGCCACTTTCGCCCGGACGTTGTCGACCGCCACCGAGCCGGACGCCGTCCGCGTCTTCTTGGCCGGTCCGGCCTTCTTCGGCGCCTTCAGGCTGACCGGCTTGCCGTCCAGCCAGAACCCGGGCCCGAGCGGGTAGGTCCTGATCTTGCCGAACCGGTCCTCGAGGTCGACCACGCCGTGCTCCCAGCGCACGACCGCCCCGACGAACCCCGAGCTCGGCTCCTCGACGACCATCCCCTTCTCGAGCTCCACCTCGACGGTCCGCCCGTTCTTGGGCTTGCGCCAGTCCCCAGCCAGTACGTCGTTCCCATACCGATCAGCCACCGGACAACCGTATGTCGTGGCCGGCCTAGAAGATGGGAGCGGCGTGGCTCGCGTTCGGCTCGCGGACCGGCGGCGACAGCCTGGTCAGCAGGACGTAGGCGAGGAAGCCGGCCACCAGGCCGACCGCCCACGAGTAGTCGTAGAGCGGCTTGAGGAACGGGATCAGGCCCTCCTCCGGGAACGGGCCGGCGCCCGGGTTCGAGTACGCGCCGCCGACCGCGAGCAGGGAGCCGAACACGGTCGCGACCACTGCCCGCCAGTTCCAGCCCGCGGAGTACCAGTACCGGGCGCCGGCCTGGTAGAGGTCGGCGAGGTACAGGTTGGTGCGGTCGAGCAGCCAGTAGCCCGCGATCAGCACGCCGGCCACCGACGCGAGCAGCCCGCCGTAGAAGGACAGCCAGACGAAGATGTAGATCGACGGGTCGGAGATCAGCCGCCACGGCTGGATCACGATCCCGATCACGCCGGTGAGCAGGCCCGCGGTCCGGAAGTTCAGCCACCGCGGCACGGCGTTCGCGAAGTCGTACGACGGGCTGACCACGTTGGCGGCCACGTTGCACGACATCGTCGCCAGGATCGCCATCACCAGGCCGATCGTGACCACCACCGGGTTCTCGAACCGGCGGGTCAGCTCGACCGGGTCCCAGATCGCCTCGCCGTACAGCAGCACGGTGCCGGACGTGGTGATGATCGAGACCAGCGCGATGAACGACATCGTCGTCGGCAGGCCGATGATCTGGCCCCAGACCTGCTGGCGCTGGCCTTTGCCGAACCGGGTGAAGTCCGGCATGTTCAGGCTCAGCGTGGCCCAGAACGCGATCATGCCCATCAGCGACGGCGCGAAGATCTTCCAGAAGTCGGCGTCCCAGCCGAGTTTCGACGGCTGGTCCAGGATCGGGCCGAGGCCGCCGGCCTTGACCAGGATCGCGATCATCAGCGCCAGGAACGCGACCGTGACCAGCGGCGCGGCCCAGTTCTCGAACCGGCGCAGGCCTTCGATGCCGCGCCAGATCAGGACCATCTGGATCACCCAGAAGAACGCGAAGCTCAGCCACAGCGTCCACGGGTGCCCGCCGGCCGCGGACGCGTTGGTCCAGCTGTCGCCGGCCAGCTCGCCGACGATCACGTAGATCGCCTGGCCGCCGATCCAGGTCTGGATGCCGAACCAGCCGCAGGCGATGAAGGCCCGCAGCAACGCCGGGAAGTTGGCGCCGCGGACGCCGTAGAAGGCGCGCGCGAAGACCGGGAACGGGATGCCGTACTTGGTGCCCGCGTGGCTGTTCAGCAGCAGCGGGATGAGGACGATCAGGTTCCCGAGGGTGATGGTGATGAACGCCTGCAGCCAGTTCATCCCGAGCGCGACCAGGCCGGCCGCGAGCAGGTAGCTGGGGATGTTGTGCGCCATCCCCATCCACAGCGCCGCGTAGTTGTACGTCGTCCAGTGCCGCTCGGGCAACCGGGTCGGCGCGAGCTCAGCGTTCCCGTACGGGCTGTTGGCCACCGCCTCCGGATCGGTCAGCTCGACCCGTCCGTCGGGGTGCACCGTCTGCTCAACCGTAGCCATGAACCCCACCACCCGATCCGCATCGAGGTCGTTGCTTCGCAACAAGTTGCGCCCTCAGGTGACGTGCTGTCAACGGACAACTACGAGGTTGCGTTGTGAGGCAGGTCAGCTGGGGCCGAGCAAGGGGAGTGTTGGCCTGCGCGGAGTGCCCAGTGCCTCGTAGCCGCGCTTGATCGCGTCCTGCAGGTGCTCGAGCGGCCACGGCCAGTCGTCGGTGTGCGTGAGCGCGTCGTCCAGCGACGTGCCGGCGTGGTGCAGGCCGGAGATGGTGTTGGCGACCGTGCCGAGGTCACCGGCCTGGTCGCGGACGAACTCGGCGTCGACCACGGCCCCATGTCCCGGGACGACCTTCGCGGTGCCGGACAGCATGCCGATCACCCGGTCGATCGTGTCCGGCCACTCGAGCGGGAAGGAGTCCGTGCCGTACGACGGCGGCGCCGACTCCTCGACCAGGTCGCCGACGAAGTACACGTCGGCATCCGGTACGACGACCACCGTGTCGCCGGACGTGTGCGCGTTGCCGAGGTGCAGCAGCTCGACCCGGCGGTCGCCGAGGTCGATCACCTTCGCGACGGCGAACGTCGTACCGGCGAGGTTCTCCTCGGCGGCCGCGTTCTCGTGCAGGTAGACGGTGGCGTCGGTGAAGACGCTGTTGCCGACCACGTGGTCGAAGTGGGCGTGGGTGTTCACCACCCAGCGGACCGGCGCGTCGGTGAGCTCGCGGATGTGGCCGAGCAGCTCGGACGCCTGCTCGGCGGTCGCGCGGGTGTCGACCACCAGGGCGCCGTCCGCGCCGACGACCAGGCCGACGTTGAGGTCCCACTCGTCGTACCGGCGGACCCAGCAACGATCCCCGACCTCGGTCCACGTACTCATGAGGCCGAGGTTACTTGCTCAGCACATCGCCCCTGACCACCTGCTCCCGCTCGACGCCGCGGAGCAGCAGGCCGACGTTGTCGCCGGCGTTCGCGACCTGCACCGTCTTGCGGAACATCTCCAGACCGGTCACCTCGGTCTGCAGCAGCGGCGAACCCGCGCGGCTGAGCAGCACCTGGTCGCCGACCGCGACCGTGCCGGCGATCACCCGGCCGGTGACGATCGTCCCGCGGCCGGTGATCGAGAACACATCCTCGACGGTCAGCTCGAACGCGCCCGGCGGCACACGGTCCTGCGGCCGCGTCCCGGGGGAGGTGTTCGCCGGCGGCTCGCGGTCGCGCTTCCAGAACTTCCATCCCATACACCGACCCTAGACGCGGGGAAGCCCTATCCACGGGACGGAATCGCACTTGAAGGCCGGTCGGGTGGCGCTTAGTGTCGCGGTGGCGATTCCGCAATCTTTCCGAGCCTGGAACCGAAACTTTCGAAGGGCGGACGGCGTGACGACACGACGTGCACTGGTGGTCCGGGGCGGGTGGGAAGGACACTCCCCGGTCGAGGCGACCGACCTGTTCATTCCCCACCTGCGTGAGAACGGGTACGAGGTGACCGTCTCCGACACGACCGAGAGCTACCTCGACCTGGACGGCACCGACCTGGTCCTGCAGTGCGTCACGATGAGCCAGATCGAGCCCGAGCACTTCAAGGGCCTGGACGCGGCGATCCGCAAGGGCACCGGGTTCGCCGGCTGGCACGGCGGGATCTGCGACTCGTTCCGGAACAACGCCGACTACAGCTTCATCACCGGCGGCCAGTTCATCTCGCACCCGCACGGGTTCACCGACTACCGGGTCGACATCGTCGCCGAGCACCCGATCGTCGAGGGCATCACGCACTTCGACGTGCACACCGAGCAGTACTACGTGCACTACGACCCGACGAACACCGTGCTGGCCACCACCACGTTCCGCTCGCACCCGGACTACCCGTGGATCGAGGGCGCCGTGATGCCGGCCGTCTGGACCAGGACCTGGGGTGCGGGCAAGGTGTTCGTCTGCACCGTCGGCCACAAGCTGGACGACCTCGAGGTGCCCGAGGTCCGGACCATCATCGAGCGGGGGCTGCTGTGGGCGAGCAAGTGACGCGCGTCGGCATCGTCGGCACCGGGGTCATCTCCGGCACGTACCTGGACCACCTGGACAAGCTGCCCGGCGTCGAGGTGGTCGCGGTGGCCGACCTCGACGTCAGCCGCGCCCAGGCGATCGCCGACAAGAACCCGGGCATCCGCGCCCTGTCGTCCGGCGACCTGTACGCCGCGGACGACGTCGACATCGTGCTCAACCTGACCATCCCGGCCGCGCACGCGGCGGTGCACCAGGCCGCGATGGAAGCCGGCAAGCACGTGTACGGCGAGAAGCCGCTGGCCGTCGACCGCGCCGAGGCCGAGCCGCTGCTGAAGTACGCCGCCGCCAACAACCTGCGCGTCGGCTGCGCACCCGACACCGTGCTCGGCACCGGCACCCAAACCGCCCGTGCCGCGATCGACCGCGGCGACATCGGTGTGCCGACCGCTGCGACCGCGTCCTTCGTCACGCCCGGCCACGAGCTGTGGCACCCGGCGCCGGAGTTCTACTACCAGCCCGGCGGCGGCCCGGTGCTCGACATGGGCCCGTACTACGTGACCAGCCTGGTCACCCTGCTCGGTCCGGTACGGCGGGTGGTCGCACGCGCCGGCCAGTCGCAGCAGGAGCGGAAGATCCACACCGGTCCGCGCGCCGGCACGACCTTCCCGGTCCAGGTGCCGACGCACGTGACCGGCGTACTCGAGCACGAGTCGGGTGCGCTGACCACGCTGCTGATGTCGTTCGACGTGTGGGCCGCGCGGTCGCCGCGGATCGAGGTGCACGGGACCGAGGGCAGCCTGTCGGTGCCGGACCCGAACGGCTTCGACGGCAAGGTCGAGATCGCCACCGCCACGAACCGTGACTGGATCGAGCTCCCCGTCGCCGGTGGGTACGCCGGAGCCGGCCGTGGGGTCGGGGTCGCGGACATGGCCCGGGCGATCCGCAACGGTGAGCCGCACCGGGCCGACGGCGCGCTGGCCTACCACGTGCTCGACGTCCTCGAGTCGGTGCTCGAGGCGGCCGCGCAGGACCAGCCTGTCGATGTCGCGAGTACGGTCGCCCGCCCGGCCGCCGTACCGTTGGGGGCATCGCCCGAAGTCGCGTGAGACCCGCCCCACGCCGCAAGCTGGCACTGGCGGCTACTACGGCTCGGTAGACTGGCACTCGAATGAGCTGAGTGCCAAGGGTCGACGCTGAGAGAGGGTGGTGCGCGTGCTGGACGAACGCAAGCTGGATGTTCTCCGCGCCATCGTCGAGGACTACGTGGCGACCCACGAGCCGGTCGGCTCGAAGACGCTGGTGGACCGGCACAACCTCGGAGTGTCGCCGGCCACCGTGCGTAACGACATGGCCGCGCTGGAGGAGGAGGGGTACATCACCCAGCCGCACACCAGCGCCGGCCGGATCCCGACCGACGCGGGATACCGGCTGTTCGTGGACAAGCTGAGCACGGTCAAGACGCTGTCCCCGGCCGAGAAGAAGGCGATCACCTCCTTCCTGGCCGGAGCGATCGACCTGGACGACGTCGTCCGCCGGACCGTGCGGCTGCTCGCCCAGATCACCCGCCAGGTCGCGATCGTGCAGTACCCGTCGCTGAACCGGTCGAGCGTCCGGCACATCGAGGTCGTCACGATGAGCCCGCGCCGGCTGCTGCTGGTGCTGATCACCAGCACCGGCCGGGTCGAGCAACGGATCGTCGAGCACCCGAACGACGTCGACGAGCAGCTGATCGCGGACCTGCGGTCGCGGCTCAACACGGTCCTCGCCGGGCAGCGGCTGACGGAGGCGACCACGTCGCTGGCCGCCGTACCCGAGCTGTTCGCCCCGGCCGACCGCTCGCTGGTCGCGTCGATCGTCACCACGCTGCTGGAGGCGTTCACCGACGAGGTCGTCGAGCAGCGGATCGCGGTCGGCGGCGCCGCCAACCTGACCCGGTACGGCGACGACTTCGAGCGCAACGTGAAGCCGGTGCTGGAGGCGCTGGAGGAGCACGTCATTCTGCTCAAGCTGCTCGGTGAGGCGACCAACCCGCAGACCCTGACGGTCCGCATCGGGCACGAGAACCCGTTCGAGGAACTGGCCACCACCTCGGTGGTCGCGACCACGTACGGGTCCAAGTCGGAGGCGCTGGCCACGCTCGGCATCGTCGGCCCGACCCATATGGACTATCCGAGCACGATGGGCGCTGTCCGGGCCGTCGCGCGCTACGTCAGCCAGATCCTGGCCGACTCCTAACGAATACAACCCCTGGTCTGGAGTATGAGCACCGATTACTACGCCGTCCTGGGTGTCAGCCGCGACGCGACACCGGACGAGATCAAGAAGGCGTACCGCAAGCTGGCCCGCCAGTACCACCCGGACGTGAACGACTCCGAGGACGCGCACCACAAGTTCCAGGAGATCGGCCGCGCCTTCCAGGTGCTGAGCGACCCGCAGAAGCGGCAGATGCACGATCTCGGCGGTGACCCGTTCGCGGCCGCCGGCGCGGGTGGCGGGCCGGGCGGCTTCGGCCAGGCCTTCACCTTCACCGACATCATGGACGCCTTCTTCGGCCAGACCGGCGGGGCGACCCGCGGGCCGCGGCCGCGGACCCGGCGCGGCCAGGACGCGCTGATCCCGCTGCGGATCGACCTCGGCGAGGCCGCGTTCGGCACCACCCGGGAGCTGAAGGTGGACACCGCGGTGCTGTGCCCGACCTGTTCGGGCTCCGGCGCGGCGGCCGGCTCCGAGCCGGTCACCTGCGACATCTGCCACGGCCGCGGCGAGGTGACCCACACCCAGCGGTCGTTCCTCGGCGAGGTGCGGACGATGCGGCCGTGCCCGAACTGCCGCGGCTTCGGCACGATCATCCCGAACCCGTGTGTCGAGTGCTCCGGCGACGGCCGGGTCCGGTCCCGCCGGACCGTCACCGTGAAGATCCCCGGCGGCGTCGACACCGGCACCCGGGTGCAGCTGTCCGGCCAGGGCGAGGTCGGTCCCGGCGGCGGCCCGGCCGGCGACCTGTACGTCGAGATCGAGGTCGAGCCGCACGACATCTTCACCCGCAACGGCGACGACCTGCACTGCACGGTCACGCTGCCGATGACGGCGGCCGCGCTCGGGACGACGATCGACCTGCCGACGCTGGAGGGCGAGACGACCCCGCTGGAGATCCGCCCCGGCACCCAGTCCGGTACGGCGATGACGCTGACGGCCCGTGGTGTCCCGCGGCTGCGGCACGCCGGCCGTGGTGACCTGATCGTCCAGATCGTGGTCGAGACCCCGACCAAGCTCGACGACTCGCAGGCCGACCTGCTCCGGCAGTTGGCCGGGATCCGCGGCGAGGAGCGCCCCCAGGGCCAGGTCCAAGCCACCCACAAGAGTGTCTTCGGCCGCCTGCGCGACGCCTTCGGCGCCCACTAGGAGATGGGCGTCGCAGTCTTCTTCTGCGCGGAACTGGCTGGTGACGAGCTCGCGCTCGACGGTCCGGAGGGCCGGCATGCTGCGGTGGTACGGCGGATCGCGCCGGGGGAACGCATCCGGTTGACCGACGGGCGCGGGGCCTGGGCTGAAGGTGCGGTGACGGCTGCCTCCAAGGCGGGGGTGACGGTTGCCGTCGACAGCCGTGGGAGTGTGCCGGCGAGCCGGCCGCGGCTGGTCGTCGTGCAGGCGCTGCCCAAGGGGGAGCGGGCCGAGCTCGCGGTGGAGATGCTGACCGAGGTCGGCGCGGACGTGATCGTGCCGTGGAACGCGGAGCGCAGCCAGTTCCGCAGCAACCCGGAGCGCTCCGCGAAGACGCTGGCCAAGTGGCAGGCGTGGGCTTTCGAGGCAAGCAAGCAGTCGCGGCGGGCGTGGTTCGCCGAGGTGGCTCCGATCGCGACCACGGCCGAGGTCGCCCACCTGATCACAGCCGCCGCGCTCCCCGTCGTACTGCACGAAGATGCCAAGACACCGCTGGCCGGCCTCGACGTCCCCGCCGACGGCGACATCGTGATCGTGATCGGCCCCGAAGGCGGCATCTCCCCGGCCGAGCTCGAGACCTTCGACGTCGAGCCGGTCCGCCTCGGCGACACCGTCCTCCGCACCTCGACGGCCGGCGTCGCCGCCGCGGCGGCCCTACTCGCCCGTTCGCGCTGGAGCTGACAACGCCCGCAGCGCCGTCGCGATGTCCGCGCCGGACGGGGCGTTCTCCGGATCGACCAGCCACTGCAGCGCGACCCCGTCGACCAACGCGAGCCCGAGCGACCCGATGTGCTGCTCGTCGCCGTCCGCCTCGGTGCCGAGGATGACCGCGGCCACCTGACTCCGGAAGCTCGCGTACACCGCAGCCAGCCGCTCCCGGACCTCCGGCGACCGCGGCGACCGCGCGAACGCCTCGACACTCGCGATCGTCGTCGACCGGTCCTGCGCGAACGCTTCGGCCAGCGCATCCAGTACGGCGGCCAGCCGCTCGACCGGGTCCGTCGCGGTGATCGCCCCGATCGTGCCGGTCACGTCGTCACCCCAGTCGGTGAACGAGTCCAGCACCGCCTCGGTCAGCAACGCGTCCTTCGAGCCGAAGTGGTACCCGATCGAGGCCAGGTTCGTCTGGGATGCGGTGACCAGGTCGCGTGCGGTGATCTCGCCGTACCCCTTCTCGGCGATCAGCCGTTTCGCGCTCGCCAGCAGCTTGTCCCGGTTGCCCACGCCCCGGATCCTAGCGTAGACGATTGTCGTATACGATTGTCATAGACAAATGTATACGAAGGGATCGACGATGCTCGCTCTGCAGACCGCCGGCAACCTGGCCGTGCTCGCCTACGGACTGGCCGCCATCGGCTCCGGGATCGGCGTCGGGCTGATGTTCATGGCCGTCATCAACGGCACCGCCCGGCAGCCCGAGGCCCGCGAGTCGCTGATGTCGATCGCCTGGATCGGCTTCGGCGTGGTCGAGGTGCTCGCCGTCATCGGCATCGCACTCTCGTTCGTGTTCCGTACCTGAGGCGCTACTTGACGTAGATCGTCTTCGAGTCGGTGTCGGTCATCGCGCCGTTCTCGGCGGAGATCAGGTAGGCCTCGATCCGCCACTCGCCGGGGGTGAGCTTGAGCGGGATGACGAAGGGGGAGAAGGTCTGGCCCTCTTTGGTGTTGACGTAGCTGGCCTGGGTCGCGCGGGTCTTCAGGTTGGTGGCGCGCCAGTTGACGGTGGCCTCGAAGGCGGCCGCGATGCCGGTGACCGAGAGCGGGCTCTTGGTGACCTGACCGTCGGCGAGGTTGTCGATCCAGACCAGCGCCTGGACCTTGCTCGCCTGGGCGCGGGCGATCGGCCGGCTGGTGTCGACGTGGCCGAACAGGGGGCCGCCGGCCCGGCCCTGCTGGGTGATCCGGATCGGCTCGGTCGTGTTGCTCAGCACGCCCTGGACCGTGTAGACGAGTTGCTGGGTCGCGACGGCGGCAGCTGCCGCGTCCAGCTTGGTCTGCGGGAGCTGCTTGAAGTCGACCGTGACGACCCCGCCGGCCCGGGTCACCGAGCTCACCTGGGCGCCGCGCCAGGGGGAGTAGTAGTCGGGGTCGCCGGCGTCCTTCGACGTCATCATCCGGACCGCCTCGAGCGTGGGCTGGCGGTCGACGACCTTGATCCAGGTGCGGTACAGCCGGACCGTCGGCTCGGCGCTGGTCGAGCCGACCTTCTCACCGAGCCAGTAGACCGGTACGGCGGCCGACTTGCTGGGCCCCGCCGTACCTCGGACGGTCGGCGGGGTCTTCTCCTCGGGTGCGGTGGTGGGCGGCGCGCTCGGCAGCGTGCTGGGGGTCGGAACCGGGCTGTCGGGGCCGGTCGTCGGGTCGGGCGTCATCGGGCCGGTCGCGCTGGTCGTAGCACCTGGGCCGGCGACCTGGTCGTTGCCGGCGGTCGTGGCGTTGTCGTCGAAGACAGTAAAGGCGCCGATTGCCGCGGCGGTGCCGATCGCGGCCGCGCCGGCGGTCAGCACCCACGGCCGGCGGATGGCCGGCCGGCGCTGGCCGCGGACCCGGGCCTGGATCTCGGGCAGGGCGTCGGACGGCTCGATCCGGTCGGCCTCCTCGGCCAGCGCCCGCCGCATCAGTTCGTCGAACGGGTCGTTCTGCTGGTCACTCATGGCGTCTGCTCCAGGAGCTGGCGGAGCGACTTGCTCGCCCGCGCGGCGTGGCTCTTCACCGAGCCCCGGCTGATCCCCATCGCGTCGGCGATCTCCGCCTCGGACAGGTCTCCGTAGTACCTCAGCACCATCACGGTGCGTTGCTTCTCCGGCAGGGTGCGCATGGCCTCGATCACCCGGTCCGTCTCGATGGTTCGCAGTACGGCGTGTTCGGCGCTCGGCTCGTCCGGGAGCGAGCGGGGCGTGTGCTTGTCCACCACCACCAGGTGGCGCTGGCGGGAGCGGCAGCGGTTCACCACCGTGGTGCGCAGGTAGGCCAGAGCCTTGTGCGGGTCGCGCAGCCGGTTCCAGCGGCTGTGCATCGCGACGAACGCGTCCTGCACGATCTCCTCCGCTGTGCCGGTGTCACGCAGCAACAAGGCGCCGAGGCGGACCAGCGACGTGTAGTGCGCCGTGTAGACAGCCGTCAGCGCCTCGTCGGCATCCCACGAGGACTCGTGTGTCACGACCTCTTCGTACACCACTGCCGGTTGCGCCACGAAAAGACGACGCAAAGACCCCGTCCCAGGTTGACAACAGCCCGCAAGAAGATCAGGGCTCGGGCGTGTTCGAAGGAATTACAAGTGAGGCTGTCGGTGGAGCGGGCTAGCATGGGGAGGTCATATCACCGGCATCAGGAGGAAGAGCCTGTCCAGGCCACGCAGTATCGAACCGGAGGCGCGCGCGAACGGCGCTGCCACCGCCACGCAGGCGTCGCACAAGATCGTCGTGCCGAACAGCATCGACATGGTGGCCCTGCTCGGAGCCCGGGACGAGTTCCTCCGCATCGTCGAGAAGGAGTTCGCCGCCGACATCATGGTCCGCGGCAACGAGATCACGCTGACCGGTGAGCCCGCCGAGCTGGCGCTGGCCGAGCGGCTGATCGACGAGCTGATCGCGGTGGTGCGGACCGGCCACGGGCTGACCGCGGACTCGGTCGAGCGCAGTATCGCGATGATCAAGGCGGCCACGGCCGAGAGCCCGCGCGACGTGCTCACCCAGAACATCCTGTCCAGCCGCGGCCGCACCATCCGGCCGAAGACGCTGAACCAGAAGCGGTACGTCGACGCCATCGACAAGAACACCATCGTGTTCGGGATCGGCCCGGCCGGCACCGGCAAGACCTACCTGGCGGTGGCCAAGGCGGTCCAGGCGCTGCAGGCCAAGGAGGTCAACCGGATCATCCTGACCCGGCCGGCCGTCGAGGCCGGCGAGCGGCTCGGGTTCCTGCCCGGCACCCTGTCGGAGAAGATCGACCCGTACCTGCGGCCGCTGTACGACGCCCTGCACGACATGCTGGACCCGGAGTCGATCCCGCGGCTGATGACGGCCGGCACGATCGAGATCGCGCCGCTGGCCTACATGCGCGGCCGGACCCTGAACGACGCCTACATCATCCTGGACGAGGCGCAGAACACCTCGCCGGAGCAGATGAAGATGTTCCTCACCCGGCTCGGCTTCGGCTCCAAGATGGTGGTCACCGGCGACGTCACCCAGGTCGACCTGCCGACCGGGACGAACTCGGGCCTGCGGGTCGTCCAGGCCATCCTGGAGGGCGTCCAGGACCTGGCGTTCTGCCGGCTCACCTCGCACGACGTCGTCCGGCACAAGCTGGTCGGCCGGATCGTCTCGGCGTACGAGAACTACGAAGGCAGCTCTGACAGCAAGAGATGAACGTCGAGGTCAACAACGAGTCCGGGGTCGAGATCGACGCGAACGGACTGATGCGGCTCAGCCGGTTCGTGATGTCGTCGCTGCGGTTGCACCCGGAGTGTGAGCTGTCGATCAAGCTGGTCGACGAGGACACCATGGCGCGCTACCACGTCGAGTTCCTGGACCTGCCGGGCCCGACCGACGTGATGTCGTGGCCGATGGACGAGCTGCGGCCGGGCGCCGAGGAGGACGCCGAGCCGCCGCTCGGCCACCTGGGCGACATCGCGCTGTGCCCGACCGTGGCGGCCGCGCAGGGCGCCAAGGCCGGCCACGGCACCTGGGCCGAGCTGGAGCTGCTGACGGTGCACGGCATCCTGCACCTGCTCGGGTACGACCACGCCGAACCCGCCGAGAAGGCGGAGATGTGGGACGTCCAGGGCCGCCTTCTGGAAGCATGGCGGGCTCCCGGAAACCGGCTGGAGGGTGTCTGATGGTCTTCCATCGGACACCCCAAGGACAGGAGTGACGTTGCGGTGACCTCCCACGACCTCGTTCTGCTGGTTGTGGCTGCGGGGCTCGTCCTGCTCGCCGGCCTGTTCGCCGGTGCGGAGGCGGCGCTGTCGTCGTACTCGAAGGTGCGGGCGAACGAGCAGGTCGAGCAGGGCAACCTGCGCGCGGTCCGGCTGCGCGACCTGCTCTCGGACGCGCCGCGCTACCTGAACTCGCTGCTGCTGGTCCGGCTGATGTGCGAGATCACCGCGATCGTGCTGGTCACCCAGGCGCTGTCGGAGGTGTTCCCGGTCACCTGGGAGCACATCCTGATCACCGCCGTGGTGATGGTGCTGGTCTCGTACGTGATCATCGGGGTCGCGCCGCGCACCCTCGGCCGGCAGCACTCGGACCGGTTCGCGATCATCTCGGCCGGTCCGGTGATGGCGCTGACCCGGGTGCTCGGGCCGCTGCCGAAGTTCCTGATCATGATCGGCAACGCGCTCACCCCGGGCAAGGGGTTCGCCGAGGGCCCGTTCGCCACCGAGGCCGAGCTGCGGGCGCTGGTCGACTACGCCGAGAAGTCGGCGGTGATCGAGTCCGGCGAGCGGCAGATGATCCACTCGGTGTTCGAGCTCGGCGACACCATCGTCCGCGAGGTGATGGTGCCGCGGACCGACATGGTCTACATCGAGAAGCACAAGAAGCTGCGCCAGCTCACCTCGCTGGCGCTGCGCTCGGGGTACTCGCGGATCCCGGTGATCGGCGAGTCGCTGGACGACATCCTCGGCGTCGTCTACCTGAAGGACGTGATGCGCCGGGTGTACGACAACGCCCAGGCCGAGTCGACCGAACGGGTCGAGTCGGTGATGCGGCCGTGCATGTACATCCCGGACTCCAAGCCGATCGACGAGCTGCTGCGCGAGATGCAGGCGGCCCGGATGCACGTCGCGATCGTCGTCGACGAGTACGGCGGAACCGCCGGACTGGTCACCATCGAGGACATCCTGGAGGAGATCGTCGGCGAGATCACCGACGAGTACGACGAGGTGCCCGACTCGGTGCAGGAGCTGTCCGACGGCGCCTACCGGGTGTCGAGCCGGCTGCCGATCGACGAGCTGGGCGAGCTGTTCGGCGTCCCGCTGGACGACGACGACGTCGACACGGTCGGCGGCCTGATGGCGAAGCTGCTCGGCAAGGTGCCGATCCCCGGCGCCGAGGTGGAGATCGCCGGCCTGTCGCTGACCGCGGAGCGCCCGTCCGGCCGCCGCAACCAGGTCGGTACTGTGCTGGTACGGCGCGAGGAGACCGCCCACCCGTCACCCGACCAGAACCACCAGCACGCCTGACCGCCCCAGCCCCACCTCGCAGCACCACATCGCCGTCCATCCATCCCCCACTGACCCGATCCCACAAGCTGTCGCAGTTCAAGTTCTTTGGAGTTTTCTTGTCAGACCTGTCGGCCGAGGACGCCAAACTCGTCACGCTCGCCCGCGCGGCCCGCGCCCGGACCCGGGCCGCCGAGGGCGCCGCCGTACGGGACACCGACGGCCGGACGTACTCGGCCTGCACGGTCGCGCTCGACACGGTCGACCTGACCGCGCTGCAGCTGGCGGTCGCGATGGCGCTGTCCTCGGGGGTCAAGGGCCTGGAGGCCGCCGCGGTGGTGACGGAGTCGGAGCCGGTCGACGTGAACGTCGTCCGGCACTTCGCCGGCGCCGCCATTCCCGTAGTCGTTGCCAATGGCACCGGAGAGGTCCGCGATGTCGTCCACACCTGAGCCCTTCAAGTCCGGGTTCGCCTGTTTCGTCGGCCGTCCGAACGCGGGCAAGTCCACTCTCACCAACGCCTTGGTGGGCAAGAAGATCGTCATCACGTCCTCGAAGCCGCAGACCACCCGGCACGCGGTCCGGGGGATCGTGCACCGGCCGGACGCGCAGCTCGTGCTGGTCGACACCCCCGGTCTGCACAAGCCGCGGACGCTGCTCGGCGAGCGGCTGAACGACCTGGTCAGGACCACCTGGGCCGAGGTCGACGTGATCGCGGTCTGCCTGCCGGCCAGCGACAAGATCGGCCCGGGCGACCGGTTCCTGGTCACCGAGGCGGCCAAGGTCGCGAAGACCCCGAAGGTCGCGCTGGCCACCAAGGCCGACCTGGTCGAGCCGGACCGGATGGTCGAGCACCTGGCCGAGATCCAGGCCCTGGGGGAGTCGGCCGGGATCGAGTGGGCCGCGATCGTGCCGGTGTCGGCGACGTCCGGCTACCAGGTCGACGTGGTCGCCGACGAGCTCGTGAAGCTGCTGCCGGAGGGTTTCGCGCTCTACCCGGACGGCGACATCACCGACGAGCCCGAGGAGACCCTGGTCGCGGAGCTGATCCGCGAGGCCGCGCTGGAGGGTGTGCGTGACGAGCTGCCGCACTCGATCGCGGTCACCATCGACGAGATGGGCCTACGCGAGGGGCGGCCGGAGGACAAGCCGCTGCTCGACGTGTACGCGAACATCTTCCTCGAGCGGGACAGCCAGAAGGGCATCGTGATCGGCCACAAGGGCGCCCGGCTGCGCGAGGTCGGCGCGGCCGCCCGCCGCCAGATCGAGGCGCTGCTGGGGACGCCGGTGTACCTCGACCTGCACGTCAAGATCGCCAAGAACTGGCAGACCGACGCGAAGCACCTCCGCAAACTGGGCTTCTGAACGACCGATCCGAGCGGTGGCTGCCCAACGAGTCGATGGGCAGCCACGCCGGTCTAGAGGGTCTTCTGGTAGTCCGGGATCCGGGTGATGATGCGGTAGTTGAGCGCCTCGTTGATGGCGATCATGTGGTCGTTGGACTCGGCGTTCCAGGTGTCGAGCTGGGTCAGGGCTGGCTCCTGCTCGCGCATCCACAACAGCATCGCCGACTTGACCAGCGCGCCGAGGCGGTGACCCCGGTGGGCGCGGGCGACGGCCGTGTCGTTCTGCTCGGCGATGTGCGGGCGTTCCCGCTCGACCGTGATGGTGGTGTGGCCGGCCAGCTCGCCGGTCGCCTTCTCCCGAGCGATCACCCGGTAGAGGGTCCGGTCACTCTTCAGCTGCGCCTGCTCGTAGGCCCGCAACCGCTCCGGGCTGTAGACGTCGTCCTCGATGTCGAGGTCGTCCTTCGGCGCATCGTTGATCGACTCGGTCACCGCGACCATGCCTTCGAGCAGCTCGTCCGGCAGCTCCCCGGTGACCTTCAGCAGTTCGTACGCCGAGGAGGCGGCGACCGAGTCGTCGTACAGCTTCTGCACGACCGCCCAGTCCAGCCCGGCGATGTCCTGCCGCCGGTTCACCTCCATCGACTTGCGCTCGAACCCGTGCCGCCGGGCGAACGCGTCCGCCTTCGGCAGGTCGAACGTGCTCATCCCGATCGAGTCCCGCCCCAGCTCGGCGGCCAGCCGCTCGGCGTAACCGACCAGCTCCGACCCGATTCCTCGACCGCGGTGATCGGGATGGACCTGGACGTCGGTCCACACCAGGTTGGTGTTGTCGTACGTCGGCATATGGGTCTCGAGGATCCCCACCGCCGAGCCGTCAACCCGGGCCAGGTAGGTCTGGCCCGGGTTGAGGTCCCAGCCGTACCGCAGTCCGTTCGCGTAGCTGCGCGGTGTCGGCAGCAGCACTTCCGGACAGTCCACCTTGGCGCCGGCACTCAGCACCGCCACCGCATCGGCGCACCCGACCTCGTCGTCGGGAAGCAGTCTCGTGATCTCCACGACCACAGCTTCCCCATCGGCGCCGTTTACCGCGAGTGATTTATCGCGGTGGGGAAGTCACCGCACGTGCCAGGCCCGGTCGATCCGCTGCCGTCGTACCGGCTGCCCCTGGCCTGTGCTGCCTTCGCTCGAGCACCTGTTGAGCTCGTGGTTGCCGCGCGGGTCCGGGCGTCGAGCCACAGTTTGCCCGGCGACCGCTTGGCGGCGAACGACTTCCAGAACCCGCGCGCCTGCGACTTCTCGGCTGCTGCGTTGATGACCGGCAGGCGCTTGGTGTGCGCGTCGTCGTAGCCCTGGGCAACGAGTTGGGTCAGGTTGAAGAGCCGCGAGTCGACCGCCCCGGCCTGGACGTGCCGGTAGGCCGCCGCCGGTACGACGGTCAGCTCGCCGCCGTTCTCGCTGGTGAAGTAGCCGGCGTTGCCGAGCAGCCGGGCGGAGTGCCGTCCGCCGGGCTGGGTGGTGTACTGGGCGACGTCGCCGGGCACCAGGGTGATGCGGTAGGTCTGGGCGTTGTCCCCGGGTTCGCCAGGAGGTGGTGGGGGCGCCACCAGCGCGGCGCTGAGCCGTGATCGGGGCACGATGAGAAACCTTCCGAGGATCTGACGGGCGCAGGACACTCGGTTCAGAACCCCTGACAGTTGCCTCCGGCCCGTTCCATGGTGCGGGCTGACCAAGACCCGTCATGACCGGATCCAGTCAGGCGGCAAGATCCTGCCAATTTCCGCGGGTATCCGACATCCGTGCGGAGATCTTGACCGGTTCCAGATCGGGCGGAAGACTGCGAGACGTGGACGTCGACGGCGATCTCCACCAGTCGTTGCGCAGCGTTGCGCTCCGGGTCACCCGGCCGCGGGTGGCCGTACTCGCCGCTGTGCACGCGAATCCGCACGCCGACACCGACGCGATCATCCGGGCCGCCCGGGAGGACCTCCCGGACGTGTCCCACCAGGCGGTGTACGACGTACTGCGCGCCCTGACCGACGTCGGCCTGGTACGGCGGATCCAGCCGGCCGGCTCGGTGGCACGCTACGAGGCCCGGGTGGGCGACAACCACCACCACCTGGTCTGCCGGTCGTGCGGCGCCGTCGTCGACGTCGACTGCGCGGTCGGCCATGCGCCGTGCCTGACCGCGTCCGACGACCAGGGCTACCTGATCGACGAGGCCGAGGTCGTCTACTGGGGCCTGTGCCCCGCCTGTGCCGCCACCGATTCCTGACAGCAGCACCGAAAGGTTGAGCATGTCCGACACGTCGGGTGTTACCCAGCACGGCAGTGAGAGCGAGAACCCGGTCATCGACGCCCCGACTCCACGGGCGACCCGGCCGCGGACGAACCAGGACTGGTGGCCGAACCAGCTGGACCTGTCCATCCTGCACCCGCACGCGCAGAAGTCGAACCCGATGGAGGACGGCTTTGACTATGCCGCGGAGTTCGCCAAGCTCGACGTGGACGCCCTGAAGGCCGACATCGTCGAGGTGATGCGGACGTCGCAGGACTGGTGGCCGGCCGACTTCGGCCACTACGGCCCGCTGTTCATCCGGATGAGCTGGCACGCGGCCGGCACCTACCGGATCGAGGACGGCCGCGGCGGGGGCGGCGACGGATCCCAGCGGTTCGCGCCGCTGAACAGCTGGCCCGACAACGCCAATCTCGACAAGGCGCGGCGGCTGTTGTGGCCGGTGAAGCAGAAGTACGGCCGGAAGATCTCCTGGGCCGACCTGCTGGTGCTGGCCGGCAACGTGGCCCTGGACGACATGGGCTTCCGCACGTTCGGTTTCGGCTTCGGGCGCGAGGACATCTGGGAGCCCGAGGAGATCTACTGGGGTCCGGAGGACACCTGGCTCGGCGACGAGCGCTACAGCGGTGACCGCGAACTGGGTGGCGCTCTCGGCGCCGTCCAGATGGGTCTGATCTACGTCAACCCCGAGGGGCCCAACGGCAATCCGGACCCGCTCGCCGCCGCGCGCGACATCCGCGAGACGTTCGCCCGGATGGCGATGAACGACGAGGAGACCGTCGCGCTGATCGCCGGCGGCCACTCGTTCGGCAAGACTCATGGCGCCGGACCGGCCGACCAGGTCGGGCCCGAGCCCGAGGCCGCGCCGCTGGAGTCGCAGGGGCTCGGCTGGCACAGCGGCTTCGGCACCGGCAAGGGCAAGGACACCATCACCAGCGGTCTCGAGGTGACCTGGACGAGTACGCCGACCCAGTTCGGGAACGGCTTCTTCGAGAACCTCTTCGGCTACGAGTACGAGCTCACGAAGAGCCCGGCCGGCGCCCACCAGTGGGTCGCCAAGGACGCCGAGGAGACCGTGCCCGACGCGCACGTGCCGAACCTCAAGCACCGCCCGACGATGCTGACGACCGACCTGGCGTTGCGCTTCGACCCGATCTACGGGCCGATCTCGCGGCGGTTCTTCGAGAACCCGGACGAGTTCGCGCTGGCCTTCGCCAAGGCCTGGTACAAGCTGCTGCACCGCGACATGGGCCCGGTCTCGCGGTTCCTGGGCCCCTGGGTTCCGGAGCCGCAGCTCTGGCAGGACCCGGTCCCGGCCGTCGACCACGAGCTGATCGGCGCCGAGGACGTCGCGGCGCTCAAGGAGAAGATCCTGGCCTCCGGCCTGTCCGTCGCGCAGCTGGCGTCCACCGCCTGGGCGGCCGCGGCCAGCTTCCGTGGCACCGACAAGCGCGGTGGGGCGAACGGCGCCCGGATCCGGCTCGAGCCGCAGCGCAACTGGGAGGTCAACGAGCCGGCCGAGCTGGCAAAGGTGCTGCAGGTCCTCGAGCAGATCCAGCAGGAGTTCGGCAAGCCGGTGTCGCTGGCGGACCTGATCGTGCTCGCCGGTGGCGTTGCAGTGGAGCAGGCTGCGCGGAACGCCGGTCGCGACATCACCGTCCCGTTCCACCCGGGCCGGACCGACGCCTCGCAGGAACAGACCGACGTCGACTCGTTCGCCGTCCTCGAGCCGCGCGCGGACGGCTTCCGCAACTACCTCAAGGCCGGGGAGAAGCTCGCGCCGGAGACGCTGCTGCTCGACCGCGCGTACATGCTGACCCTGACCGCGCCGGAGCTGACCGTCCTGGTCGGCGGCCTGCGGGCGATGGGGGTCGGTCGTGGGCAGCACGGGTTCTTCACCGACCGGCCCGGTGCGCTGACCACCGACTTCTTCCGGAACCTGCTCGCCCCCGGGGCCGAGTGGAAGACGTCGGAGTCGGAGGAGAACGTCTTCGAGATCCGCGACGTCGCGACCGGCGAGCTCAAGTGGACGGCGACTCCGGTCGACCTGGTCTTCGGCGCCAACTCGCAGCTCCGGTCGCTGGCGGAGGTCTACGCCAGCGCGGACGCGGAGGACAAGTTCCTGGCCGACTTCGTCGCCGCCTGGGTCAAGGTGATGGAGCTCGACCGCTTCGACCTCAAGAAGGGGTAGGCATCCCGTAGGCGTGGTCGATGGTCATCGACAGGACGAGGCGCTTGTCGGTGACCATCGCCCGGCGGTACTCGTCCCAGTCCGGGTGCTCGCCGGATGCGGTCCGGTAGTAGTCGACGAGGTCCTCGACCACCTCGTCGTACGGGTCCGCGGCGACCGGGCTGAGCTCGGCCTTGCCTTCGAGTACGACGTACGAGCGGCCACCGGGACCGTCGACGTACAGGCTGGCGCGCGGGTCGCGGCGCAGGTTCTTCGTCTTGGCCCGGCCGTCGGTGAGCGACACCCGGATCCGCTCGCCGTCGAACACGTAGGTGACGTTCGACAGCTGCGGCCTGCCGTCGCGCTTCAGCGTGACCAGCACACCGAGGCCGTGGGTGCCGATCCGGTCGGCGAGGTTTCGAGTCATACCGGAAGCTTAAGAATTCAAGCACGCTTGAAGGCAACTCGACCTGTGGGTTGGCTGAAGAAAGGCCGCCGAAACTGGTCCGGGCGCGGGCCGCCGGAAACGATCGGGGGCATGAGCGAGATCAGCGAGCGGGCCGCGGCGCGGCGGCTGAACGATCGGCTCGGGTTCGGGCCGGCGCCCGGTGAGCTGAGCGCCGGGTACGACGAGACTGTGCGGCGGCTGCTGGGACCGGGACCTGATGCGTCCGCGGGTGCCTTCGCGCCACCGACCGGGCTCGAGCCACCGGGGAAGGTCGCGTCGAAGTCGAAGGAGGAGCGGAAGGCGGCGGCGCGGGCGCGGGCCGGGCAGGAGCGGAAGCTGGCCGTCTGGTGGCTCGACCGGATGGTGGCGAGCCGGACGGCGGGCGAGCGACTGACCTGGTTCTGGCACGGGCACTTCGCGACCAGCAACCAGAAGGTCCGCAACGCCGCCTGGATGCTGGCCCAGAACCAGACCCAGCGGACGCACGCGCTCGGCCGGTTCGGCGATCTGGCCCAGGCGATGGTCGTCGACACCGCGATGATCCGCTGGCTCGACGGGCAGCGGAACCGTCGCGGGACGCCGAACGAGAACCTGGCCCGCGAGTTCCTCGAGCTCTTCACCCTCGGCATCGGCCACTACACCGAGAAAGACGTGGCCGAGGGCGCGCGCTGCCTGACCGGCTGGGTGCTCAGACCGAAGGCGACGCTGCAGCGGCGGCGCTTCGACGCCGGCTCCAAGACCCTGTTCGGTACGACGGGCAGCTTCGACGCCAAGGGGTTCGCCGTCCTCGCGTTGAGTCAGCCTGCGTCGGCGGGATTTGTGATCGGGCGGCTGTGGTTCCGGCTGGTGTCGTCGACGCCGCCGGACGCGGGGACTGTCGCGCGGTTGGCGAAGGCCTACGGACCGGAGCGCGATGTCCGGTCGTTGCTGACGGCAATGGTTGGCGAGCCGGCGTTCCGGGACTCGGAGTCGGCGTTGGTGAAGCAGCCGGTGGAGTGGGCTATCGGCCTGATGCGGGCGCTGCGCATCCAACCGGGGAAGCTGCCCGAGAAGGAGCAGACGAAGCTGCTGGCCGGGCTTCGCGGGATGGGGCAGCTGCCTTTTCGGCCGCCGAGTGTTGGTGGCTGGCCATCCGGTGCGAGTTGGCTGACGACGTCGGCGGGGCTGACGCGGCTGCAACTCGCGCAGCACCTGGCGAAGCAGGCGGAGTTGCCCGCACTGTCCGTGGACGGGGTGGCCGCCCTGCTCGGCGTCGATGGTTGGTCCGCTCGGACGAAGGCGGCGCTGGCCGGTGTGAAGGACCCCGCGCAGTTGACGGCTGTCGCCGCCTGCGCACCCGAGTACGTGGTCAGCGGATAAGGAGGACCGATGGACAACCTGACCAGACGGCGGTTCCTGACCCTGAGTGGCGTCACTGCTGCCGGTGCGCTGGCCGCAGGGGCGACCCAGGTGAACTGGTCCGATCTGCTGACCGCGGCGGTCGACGATCCGCTGCCGAGCGATCAGTCCGTGTTGGTGGTCATCACCTTGTACGGCGGCAATGACGGACTCAACACGGTTGTGCCTGCAGGCGATCCGGCGTACCAGAAGGCGCGGCCCGAGCTCGCTTATCAGCCGGATGAGGTGCTCGAGCTGGGTGATGGGCTCGGGCTCAACCCGGGGATGACTGGACTGAAGGGGCTGTGGGACGACAAGCGGCTCGCGATCGTGCGCGGCGTCGGCTATCCGGAACCTGATCGCAGCCACTTCCGGTCGATGGCGATCTGGCAGACGGCGGCGCCGAAGTCGCCGGTGCCGTCCGGGTGGCTCGGGCGGTGGCTGGACGCGACCGGCGCCGACCCGCTGCGAGCCGTCTCAGTCGAGCCGACGCTGCCACCTTTGCTGGCAGGCGAGACGACTGCTGCTGCGTCGCTGCCGTTGCGTGGGCTGGCCCTGCCGAAGGGCGCGGTCGGTACGGCGTACGCCGCGCTGGGCGAGCCGAGTCCGGGGGAGGGGCGCTGGCAGGCGCGAGCTGCGAAGGCGGTCCAGGAGCTGCAGGACGCGACGCGCGTGCTGGGCCAGGCAGTCCGCACCGGACACGAGCAGGAGGAAGAGGAAGACGAGCAACGCACGCAGGGCGCGTCTGCCGGCGGCACCTCCCAGCTCGGCGCCCAACTCGACCTGATCGCCGGCCTGATCGAGGCCGGCGTCCCCACTCGGGCCTACTCGGCTTCCTTGGGAGGCTTCGACACCCACGCCGACGAACGAAGCACCCAGCAACGCCTTCTCACCGAGCTGGACAAGGCCCTGACCCCCTTCACCCAACGCCTACACAAGACAGACCGCGGCCGCAACGCAGTGGTCCTCGTCTACTCCGAATTCGGCCGCCGAGTCCAAGCAAACGGCAGCGACGGCACCGACCACGGCACCGCCGGCCCAGTCTTCCTCCTGGGCGACAAGGTCGCGGGCGGCTTCTACGGCACCCAACCAAGCCTGACGGACCTGTCCCACGGCGACCTCAAAGCATCAACCGACTTCCGGGACATCTATGCCACCGTCCTCCAAGACGTGTTGGGCGCCGACCCCGGCCAAATCCTCGCCAACCACCAAACGACCATCAACGGCCTGCTGAAGGTGTAAGCGACGGGTCAGCTGGGGAGGTTCAGGTGGAACGCCGCACCGCGGCGGCCGTCCGCTCGGTCGGCGACTGTCAGGTCGCCGCCGTGGGCGCGAACGATGCCTCGGGCAATTGCCAAGCCCAAGCCTGCCCCGTTGCTCTGGGGACCGTGGACCAACCGGTGGAAGATTCGTTCGCGGACCTCCACGGGGACTCCCGGGCCGTCGTCCTCCACCAACACGCCCGTCGGGGCGACCGAGATCTGCACCGACCGGGCGCCTACCTGGCGGGCGTTGTCGAGGAGGTTGGCCAGGACTTGGGCCAGGCGTTCGGGGTCCGCGGTCACCGTGCCGGTGCCGGTGACGTTGATGGTGAGGTCGGGGGCAACCAGGCTGAGGCGGGTTGCTTGGCTGTCGGCCAAGTGCCGGAGATCCACGGGCGCGAGATGGAGTTGGAGGCCGGCGTCGATTCGGCTGAGTTCGAGGAGGTCCGCGACCAGGGTGCCCGCTCGGCGGGATTCGCGAACCAGGAGGAGCTCGAGCTCCTCCCGGCGGGAAGCGGTAGCGTCCGGTCCGAGCTGGATCAGGGTCTCGGCTGCGGTTTGCAGACCGGCCACAGGGGTTCGCAGCTCGTGCGCGGCATCAGCAACGAACTCCCGCATCCGGTCCTCCGACCGCCGGGCAGTCCGCTCCGCGCCCTCCAGCGCGTCCAGCATCTCGTCGAACGCGGCCGCCGTACGCCCGAGCTCGGTGTCGGCGCGCTCCGGCTGCAACCGCCCACCGCGCCGACCTGCAGCGATCGACCGAGCGAGACCGGTCATCGCATCCAGCGGCGCGAGCGCGAACCGCATCCCGATCACCAGCGCGAGCGCAGTGATCAGGATCGCTGCCGCACCAGACACCAGCAACACATTGCGCAGCCGAGCACTCGCATCCGCGAGCAACGCCGTGTCCGCCGACAGCAGCAACGTCGCGCCACGAGTCCGCTGCCCGGCCTGCAACGTCGTCCGCACCTGCCGCACGGTCCCACCCGGATCCACCGGCGGTGCGCCGAGCTGCTGCCCCGACCGCAGGATCAGCGTGACCCGGACCCCGTCCGCGTCGATCCGCCGTACCAGGTTGCCTGGCGCAACGTTCTGCCGGGCGAGCTGCTGCGCCAGCTGAGCCCGCCCGGTCAGCAGCGAGTCCAGGCTCCGCTCGGCCTGCGCGTCGAACACCGCCTTCACCGTCAACCCAGTCACCGGCAGCACCACCAGCAGTACGGCGATCGCCGTCATCGTCACTCGGAAGCGCAGGGACGCAGTACGCAGCGGCCTCACGACGGCGGCCGCAAGACGTAGCCGGAGCCACGGACGGTGTGCAGCAACCGCGGGCCGTGCGCCTCCAGCTTCCGGCGGAGGGCGCTCACGTGGACTTCGACCAGGTTGGCCGCATAATCGTCGTACCCCCAGACTGCTGTCAGCAGCTGGGTCTTGCCGACGACCTTGCCGCTGCGCCCGGCGAGGAACGCGAGCAACTTGTACTCCGTCGCCGTCAGCTCGATCGCCTCGCCGGCACGCCGTACCGAGCCCGCCTCGACGTCGACCGCCAGGTCACCCACCTCCAGCACGGTCCGGAGCCGGCCCATCCGCCGCAGCAGCGCCTCCACCCGAGCGATCAGCTCGGCCAGCACGAACGGCTTCACCACGTAGTCGTCGGCGCCGGTCCGTAGACCGTGCAGCCGATCCTCGACGCCGTCACGCGCGGTCAGCAGAATGACCCCGGCGTTCGACGTCTCCCGAGTGACCGTCAGCAACTCGAACCCGTCCCGCCCGGGCAGCATCACGTCGAGCAGCACGAGATCCGGCTGGTACTCCGCCAGCTCCCGCTCGAACCCGTCGCCGTCCGCCCGGGTCCGGACCGCGTGACCGGCCTCGGCCAGCGCGATCCCGACGCCGGTCCGGATCGGTTCCGCGTCCTCGACCACCAGCACCCGGGCCGCCATCCGGTCATCCTCGCACTGCCGCGGGCCCGGTCCGCAGCCGCTCTGCCGGGTTCTTCAGCACATCTTCAGGCCGGGCTCGTCACTCTGCGTGTCTCGCCCGGCGGACCCCGGGTTCGACGGGCCAGGGGGTTTGTGCTTAGACTCACTGGCATCATGCGGCACCAGCTTCTCCTCCTTCGCTGCCGCGGCGAGGCCTGACAAGGCCGGTTCCCTCGCCGCGGAGTCTCGTCGTACGCCGGTCGTCCTGCGACCCAGAGCCCGTTTCGATTGAGCACAGCACCTCCCGAGGAGAACCCCCGTGGCACCGAAGAACCAGCCCAAGCCCGTCCAGCAGCCGTCCGGGATGCCGATCCAGCGCTACCGCGCGTTTCCCCCGATCGACCTGCCGGACCGCACCTGGCCGGCGAAGTCGGTCGACAAGACCCCGCGCTGGCTGTCCACCGACCTGCGTGACGGCAACCAGGCTCTGGTCGAGCCGATGTCGCCGGCCCGCAAGCGGCGGATGTTCGACCTGCTGGTGAAGATGGGCTACAAGGAGATCGAGGTCGGTTTCCCGAGCGCCAGCCAGTACGACTTCGACTTCGTCCGCAGCCTGATCGAAGAGGACGTCATCCCCGACGACGTCACCATCTCGGTGCTGACCCAGGCCCGCGACGAGCTGATCGAGCGCACCGTGCAGTCGCTGCAGGGCTCGCCGAAGGCGACCATCCACCTCTACAACGCGACCGCGCCACTGTTCCGCCGGGTCGTGTTCAACGTGGACAAGGCCGAGTGCCTGAACATCGCGGTCCGCGGCACCGAGACGGTGATGAAGTACGCCGACGACATGCTGGGCGACTGCGAGTTCGGCTACCAGTACAGCCCGGAGATCTTCACCGGGACCGAGCTGGAGTTCGCGCTCGAGGTCTGTGAGGCGGTCAGCGACCAGTGGCAGCCGGCCGAGGGCCGGGAGATCATCCTGAACCTGCCGGCCACCGTCGAGATGTCCACCCCGAACGTGTACGCCGACCAGATCGAGTGGTTCAGCCGCAACCTGACCCGGCGCGAGCACAGCACCATCAGCCTGCACCCGCACAACGACCGCGGCACCGCGGTGGCCGCGACCGAGCTCGCTCTGATGGCCGGCGCCGACCGGGTCGAGGGCTGCCTGTTCGGCCACGGCGAGCGGACCGGCAACGTCGACCTGGTCACGCTGGGGATGAATCTGTTCAGCCAGGGCATCGACCCGCAGATCGACTTCGCCGACATCGACGAGATCCGCCGTACGGTCGAGTACTGCACCCAGATGCGGGTGCCCGAGCGGCAGCCGTACGCCGGCGACCTGGTCTACACCGCGTTCTCCGGCTCGCACCAGGACGCGATCAAGAAGGGCCTGGAGGCGCTCGACAAGCAGGCCGCGGCCGAGGGCCGGCCGGTCTCCGAGATCGCCTGGGAGGCGCCGTACCTGCCGATCGACCCGAAGGACGTCGGCCGGTCGTACGAGGCGGTCATCCGGGTCAACTCGCAGTCCGGCAAGGGCGGCGTCGCGTACATCATGAAGTCGGAGCACCGGCTCGACCTGCCGCGCCGGCTGCAGATCGAGTTCAGCCGGGTGATCCAGCAGCACACCGACTCCGAGGGCGGCGAGGTGAACCCGCAGCACATGTGGGACATCTTCGCGGCCGAGTACCTGGCGCCGGGCAAGTTGTCGCTGCTGACGGTCAACTCGTCGTCCGGCGAGGGCCAGGGCGACCAGCTCCGCGTGCAGGTGTACTCGAACGGCGTGCCGCACGAGCTGGTCGGCGAGGGCAACGGCCCGGTGTCGGCGTTCGTCGACGCGATCCGGCCGCTGAAGTACGACGTCCGGGTGCTGGACTACCACGAGCACGCGCTCTCGGCCGGCGGTGACGCCCTGGCCGCGGCGTACGTCGAGTGCGAGGTCGGCGACGAGGTCTACTGGGGCGTCGGCCGCGACGCCAACATCCTCACCGCCTCGCTGAAGGCAGTCGTCTCCGCCATCAACCGCGCGACGCGTTAGGCACCGGCACCCGCCGGCCGTCGCTCATCGCCCGTCACCCTTCGCAAGGGGTGACGGGCGATTTGGCGTGCGGTGACCGCTGGATTGCTCACTGTGGGCAACGTTGTCAGAATCCGTTGACTCCTTGTCTGTGAATGCGCACACTATCGTCACTGCGCACAGAACCGTGTAAGGCACCGAGCCTTACTAAAGCGCGAACCGGGGGCCTGCTCGTCGGTAGTCGCTGGAGGTGAGCTGTGTGGGCGGTGCGGTCGAAACACCGGCTGGGAAGCTGATCGAAGGGCCGATCCGGGTGCGGCCCCCGGTCGCGAAGCGGTTCGTCCAGTCCTGGCTGGTCCGCCGGATCGCGAAGGCGGTCCTGACCGTCTTCATCGTCACGACCGGCACGTTCTTCCTGGTCCGGCTGCTCCCGGGCAACCCGGTCGACACCTACATCCAGACCACGATCGCGCAGACCGGCATGTCGTACCAGGACGCCGCCGCGCAGGCGCGCAACCTGTTCTCGCTCGACCCGGACGAACCGCTGATCCAGCAGTACGCCACGTACATGCTCAACCTGCTGCACGGCGACTTCGGGAACTCGCTGCTGTCGCCGGGCACCACCGTCGCCCAGGTCATCAAGACCTACCTGCCCTGGACGCTGTTCTCGGTCGGCGTCGCGACGATCGTCAGTTTCGTCATCGGCATCGTGGCAGGAATGATCATGGCCTACCGCCGGGAGAGCTGGATCGACCACACGCTCAGCTCGATCGGAGCCCTCCTGCACGCGATCCCGAACTACATCCTGGCGATCCTGATCGTCGTGTTCCTCGGCGTGAAGCTGCAGGTCTTCAACCTGACCCAGGCGCGCGGCTCCTACACCCCGGGCGTCGAGCCGGCCTTCAGCCTGAGCTTCCTGAACGACATCTTCTACCACGCGATGCTGCCGATCCTCGCCTACACGTTGACCACGGTCGGGTCCTGGGCGCTGGTGATGAAGTCGTCGACCGTGGAGACGCTCGGCGAGGACTACGTGACCGTCGCGCGGGCGCGTGGCCTGACCGACTCCCGGATCCGGACCGGGTACGTCGGGCGTAACGCCGTACTGCCCCTGTTCAGCGCTCTCGCGGTGTCACTCGGCTTCGTCGTCGGCGGCTCGATCTTCGTGGAGCGGATCTTCGGCTACCAGGGCATCGGGTACAGCCTCTACAACGCGGTCTCGGCGCGCGACTATCCCGTCCTGCAAGGAATCTTCCTGGTCGTCACGATCTCGGTGGTGGTGGCCAACCTGCTCGCCGACGTCCTCTACAGCCGTTTGGATCCGCGGATCCGGGTCGGCTCAAAGGCGAAGGGGTGACGCCATGGCCGACGTTGTGACCGCCGGAGACGTCACCGCCATCGGTACGACGAGTGTCTCCCGCTTCAGCGGAATCCTTCGTGCGCTGCGGCGCAGTCCGGCCGGCTTCATCGGCTTCGTGATCGTGGTGTTCCTGGTGCTGGTCACCGCGATCGGACCGTTCTTCACGCCGGAGGTGACGCCGAACGTGCAGGAGATCCTGTTGCCGGCCGGATCGCCCGGCCACCTGCTCGGGACCGACAACGAGGGCAAGGACGTCCTGATCCAGATGATCGGTGGCGGCCGGACCGTCATCTTCGTCGGGTTCTTCGCCGCGGCGATCTCGACCGCGGTGGCGATCGTCCTCGGTTCGCTGGCCGCCTACCTCGGCGGCTGGGGCGACTCGGCCGTCGTGACCGCGGCCGACGTCGTCCTGACGATCCCGCAGATCGTCCTGCTCGCGGTCCTGGGGGCGATGTTCAGGCTCGACTCGCCGATCCTGCTCGCGCTGCTGGTCGGCGGCCTGTCCTGGCCGGTGCTGACCCGGGCGGTGCGGGCGCAGGTCCTGTCGCTGAAGGAACGCGAGTTCGTCGAGGCGGCCCGGCTGCTCGACCTCGGCACGATGCGGGTGGTGTTCGTCGAGATCCTTCCGAACATGGCCAGCTTCATCCTGATGAACTTCATGATCGGCGTGACGAACGCGATCTACCAGCTGGTCGGTCTCTACCTGCTCGGTCTGGCGCCGCTGACCGGATCGAACTGGGGCATCATGCTCAACCGCGCCTGGATCGCGGGCGCCGTCTTCAACGACGCGAGCCTGGCCTGGATCCTCGCTCCCGTCGTCGCGATCGTCCTGCTCCTGCTCGGATTGGTGATGATGACGAGATCCCTCGAGGAAATCCTCAACCCGCGCCTCCGGGACGGGTGAGCATGGTGACGACGATGTCTTCGGACCCGGCCCGCACGATGCGCGGCGGCCGGGACAAGCCGCTGCTGTCCGTCCGCGACTTCACGGTGGAGTACCGGACCGGTTCCGGCACCACAGTGCAGGCCGTCCGCGGGATTGACCTCGACCTCTACCCGGGCGAGAGTCTCGCGCTCGTGGGGGAGAGCGGGTGCGGGAAGACCACGTTCGGTCTCGGCCTGCTGCGCCTGCTGCCGCGGCTGGGACACGCCAGGGGCAAGGTGACTCTGAACCGCGGTGACGGTACCGAGATCGACGTACTCGGTCTGGGCGGACGCGACCTGCGGCAGTTCCGGTGGCGGGAAGCGGCGATGGTCTTCCAGGGCGCGATGAACGCCTTCAACCCGGTGCTGAAGATCCGCGCGCACATGCACGACACGATGCGTGCGCACACCAAGGCGAACCGCCGGGAGATCGAGGACCGGGCCGGTGAGCTGCTCCGGCTGGTGCGGCTGGAGCCGGAGCGGGTGATGGACTGCTACCCGCACGAGCTGTCCGGCGGCATGCGGCAGCGGGTGCTGATCGCGATGAGCCTGCTGCTCGAGCCCGAACTGCTGATTCTCGACGAGCCGACCACCGCGCTCGACATCCTCACCCAGCGATCGGTCGTCGACGTGCTGCACGAGGTGCGCGAGCGGCTCGGCTTCTCGATGATCTTCATCTCCCACGATCTCTCCCTGGCCGCCGAGCTCGCCGACCGGGTCGCGACCATGTACGCCGGTCGCATCGTGGAGACCGGTGGGGTCCGCGACCTGTTCTACCGCCCGCGGCACCCGTACACACTCGGGCTGATCAAGGCTGTCCCACCGATCGTCGGCGACCTGCCGGACCTGGAGTCGATCCCGGGCGGGCCGCCGAGCCTGGCCGCGTTGCCCTCCGGGTGCACGTTCCACCCGCGGTGCAGGTTCGCCACCGCGGAATGCACCGAGACCGACCCGCCGCTCGTCCCGGTGACCGACCTGCAGGGCGATCGCCACGAGGCGGCGTGCATCCACTGGAAGGACGTGCAGCCGGCCGGGAAGGTGCGGACCGAGGGCTTGGGGACGGCGTCATGACCGCGACCCAAACCGCCCCGGCGGCCGCCGCCGAGGGCCGCACACCGCTGATGACGCTGGCCGGCGTCAGTCAGGTGTTCGACACCAAGGCCGGCCCGATCCGCGCGGTCGACCAGGTAGACCTGTCGATCAACCCCGGTGAGGTGCTCTGCCTGGTCGGCGAGAGCGGTTCCGGTAAGACCACTGCCGCCCGGGCGGCGGCCGGTCTGACTCGGCCGAGCGACGGCACGGTGGCCTTCGACGGAACCGACATCTGGTCGATGGACCGCCGCGAGTTCGGTACGTTCCGGCGCAGCGTGCAGTACGTGCACCAGGATCCGTACGCGTCCCTGAACCCGACCCGGACCGTCCAGCAGACGCTCACCGCGCCGCTGCTCAAGCACAAGGTGGTCAAGGGCGCGAAGGCCGCCGTGGAGCGGGCGGCCGAGCTGCTGACCAAGGTCGACCTGAGCCCAGCGGAGAACTACCTCTCGAAGTACCCGCACCAGTTGTCCGGTGGACAGCGCCAGCGGGTGTCCGTCGCGCGGGCGCTGACCCTCGACCCCAAGATCATCATCGCGGACGAGTCGACCTCGATGCTCGACGTGTCGATCCGGATCAGCGTGCTGGCGATGCTGGGCCGGCTGCGCGACGAGCTCGGCGTCGGGTTCCTGTTCATCACGCACGACCTGGCGATCGCGAAGTACTTCGGCTGGCACGGCAAGACCGCGGTGATGTACCTGGGCCGGATCGTCGAGTTCGGCCCGACGCCGAGGATCGTCAACGCGCCGACGCATCCGTACACCCGGGCGCTGATCGACGCGATCCCCGAACCCGATCCCGACCTCACCAGGACCAAGGGCTCGGGATCGCTGCGCAGCCTGGAGATCCCGAGCCTCGCGAACCTGCCGGCCGGGTGCTCGTTCCATCCGCGCTGCCCGAGCTTCGAGGACGGTCTGTGCGACGGTGCGCGACCCGAACTCGTCGAGATCCGTCCCGGTCAGTCGGCCGCGTGCCACGTGGTGGCCCGCGACGGCGCCGGCGTCGACAGCCCGGACGGAGCGGCCCGTTGATGCCACCGGCGGTCGGCCGGGCGGCGCTCGGCTGGGCGGCGTTCCTGGTGCTGGCCAGCGTGGTCCTGCTGATCACGCTGACGCCGGGTACGCCGGAGTTCGTCGTCACGTTGTTCACGTTGTGCCTGGGCCTGCTCCTCGGCGTGCTCGTGGCCGCCGGGCTCGCCTGGACCCGGCACCGGGACAAACACGAGGGGGGTTAGCAGTACGTCGTACCAGCAGTGCCTGATCACGCGGGCGTGCGATCAGTTCAGGAAAGGACGAAGGATGAGTCCCACCGGCACCAACGATTCCGGCACGAACTCCCCGGGCGCGAGCGCCCTGACCAACGCGATCTCTCGCCGGCAAGTGCTCCAGCTGTTCGGCATCGCCGGCGTCGGCGTCACCGGCGCCGGGGCGCTGGCGGCGTGTTCGCCGAGCTCGCCGAACAGCACCAGCAACGGGGGCAGCTCCGGTAACAAGGAATTCCACGGCGCGTACCCGTACCAGCTGCCGCCGAAGGGCCACTTCAACTTGGGCGCCGGCGTTCTCGACGGCGTCCAGCAGCTGAGTCCGTACCTCGACCTGATCTACCCGAGCGGCGCCATGTACTACTGGGCCGACAAGAAGTACGAGTACATGATGGCCGAGTCCAGCTCGCTGGACGAGGCCAACAAGACCTACACCATGAAGCTCCGGTCCGGCCTGACCTGGAGCGACGGCTCGCCGGTGACCGCCAAGGACGTGGTGTCGACGTTCAACCTGCACTGGCTGATGCGCCAGCAGTCCTGGACGTTCCTGTCCGACGTCAAGGCGCAGGACGACACGACCGTGGTGTTCACCATCGGCACCCCGTCCACGGTGCTCGAGCGCTACATCCTCCGGGCGCCGATCCTGCCCGCCTCGGTCTACGGGGAGTGGGCGACCAAGGCCGAGACCCTGCGCAAGGCCAAGGCCGGCCTGGACGACGGCGAGGGCAAGAAGCTGAACGGCGACTTCCAGAAGTTCCGCCCGGAGAACCCGGTCGTCTCGGGACCGTTCAACTACGACCCGAAGAGCATGACCAACTCGCAGATGACGCTGGTCAAGAACGACAAGGGCCTGTTCGCCGACAAGATCGGCTTCGCCAAGGTCGTGCTGTACAACGGTGAGACCTCGGACATCACGCCGGTCGTGATGAACAAGGACGTCGACTACGCGACGCACGGCTTCGCGGTCGCCAGCGAGAAGACCTTCCAGTCCAACGGGTTCCGCGTCCTCCGTCCGCCGGTGTACTCCGGACCGGCGCTGTACTTCAACTACACCACGCACCCCGAGCTGGCCGACGTCCGGGTCCGGCAGGCGATCGCGTACGTCGTGGACCGCAAGGAGAACGGAACCGTCGCGCTCGGCGACTCGGGCAAGGCCTGCAAGTTCATGGCCGGCTTCTCCGACATCACCGTGCCGGACTGGATCTCCGACGCCGACCAGGGGAAGCTGAACGCCTACGACAAGGACCTCGACAAGGCGACCCAGCTGCTGCAGCAGGCCGGCTGGAAGCAGTCCGGTGGCAAGTGGATGCTGCCGTCCGGCAAGCCGGCGGCGTACGACATCAAGTTCCCGACCGAGTTCGCGGACTGGAACCCGGCGGCGACCAACGCGGCCGACCAGCTCAACAAGTTCGGGTTCAACATCACCAAGCGGGGTGTCACCTTCACCCAGCAGGAGCCGGACGTGCTCGCCGGCAAGTTCGACATCGCCATCCAGGCGTGGGGCGCGTCGAGCCATCCGCATCCGTACTTCTCGTACGTCCAGGACCTCTACCGGTTCAACTACGTGCTGGCGGCGAACCAGGGTGGCAAGGGCATGAACTTCCCGCTGAAGCAGACCACCTCGGCCGGTCCGATCGACCTGCAGTCCGTGGTGGACAAGTCGGCCCAGGGCCTGAACCTCGACGAGCAGAAGAAGAACATCACGGCAGCGGCGCTGGCGTTCAACGAGCTGCTGCCGATCATCCCGCTCTGGGAGCGCTACGGAAACAACCCGGCGCTGGAAGGCCGCCGGGTCGCCAAGTTCCCGGCCGATGACGACCCGATCCTGAAGAACGCGCCGTACGCCGACAACTTCGTGATCATGTACCTGTACCAGGGCAAGATCACTCCCGCGTGAGCACGCGCCGGAGGCCCGCATCCGGGTGGGCCTCCGGCGCTCGCCGGACGGAATTCGCTGGTGGGTGAACCGTTGAGCTGGTTGGCTCGGCGGGGTGATCAGCGTTCGCGAGATCGATCCGGCCGACCTGGCTCTGTTCGACGAGTGGTACGACGCGCTGCGCGCCGGCGTGGTCGCGGGGCGCGAGGCCGCGATCGTGGTCGGCCGGGAGGCGCTCGGGTTCTCGCTGCGCAACCCGGGACCGCTGAAGCGGCGGCTCGCGGTCGGCGCGTTCGAGGACGACCGGGTGCTCGGCGCGATGCTGTTCGAGTACCGGCTGACCGACAACCTGGACACCGTCGAGGTCGAGATCGACGTGCCACCGCAGCATCGGCGCCGCGGCATCGGCACGGCGCTGTGGCAGTGGGCGGTCACGCGGGCCGCACAGCTCGGGCGGACCATCTTCCAGACCGAGCTCGGCGTTCCGTCCGAGCCGTGGCCGGGCGCGGCCTTTGCGGCGAAGCTCGGGTTTGCCGTCGAGCATGTGGAGGACCACTTCGTCGTACCGCTGCCGTACGACGAGGTGCGGCTGGACGAGTTGCGTCGTACGGCGGGAGTGCTGGACGGGTATCGACTGACCTCGTGGGCCGGCGTGTGTCCACCGGCACACCAGCAGGCGTACGCCGATCTGCACACCGCGATGGATCGCGACGTGCCCACCGGCGGGATGACGCGCGAGGTCGTGCCGTGGACGGTGGAGAAGCTGGAGGCGAGTGAGCAGCGGATCGACCGGAACTACCTGGCCCTAGTCACGATGGCCCACACATTGTCGGGAGCGCCCGCCGGCTACACGTTGATGTATCTGCCACGGGCTGACGCGTCGCATGCGCAGCAGGACGACACCCTGGTACTGCGAGAGCACCGCGGACACAACCTGGGCACACATCTGAAGCTGGCCAACCTGGATCTGCTGGCGAAGCACCGGACGAAGCAGCGCTACCTGCACACCTGGACAGCGCAGTCGAATGTCGCCATGCAGATTGTCAACAATCGCTTCGGCTTCGAGTCGGTCGAGGAACATCGTGAGCTCGAGCTGACCTATCCGCGGCTCCGTCCCGCTGCCCGCGCGGTGGTCCTGGATCCCGCCGATCGGGTGCTCCTGGTCCGGTTCGAGTTCGCCGACGGACCGCTCTGGGCGACGCCCGGCGGCGGTCTGGAGGCGGGGGAGTCGCTGCGGGACGGCCTGCACCGCGAGCTGCAGGAGGAAATCGGCCTCGACGCGCCCGCCGAGCCGCCGCACCTCTGGCACCAGGAAGTAGTTGCCGAGGGCCACGCCACCGGCTACGACGGCGTCATCAACGACATCTTCCTCGTCCGCACCGACCCGTTCGCTGTCGGCGGCACCATGACAGCCGAGGAGCTGCAGGCCGAGAACGTCCACGGCCACCGCTGGTGGACCCTCTCCGAGCTGCAGTCGCACGAGGGCCGCTTCGCCCCTCGGAACCTCCCATCCCTGATCGAGGAGCTCCTACGCTCCGGCCCACCCACCACCCCCACACAACTCGGCCTGTGAACCTCCTCATCCTGGATCCCACCGACGGCGTGCCTGTTCACCCGGTCCGCGTGGGGCTGTGAGAAGGCTGTGCGAAGTGTGTGCGGGAACGGGTGTGGGGCAGGATTCGGGCCTAGCGTCGGCGGGGTGAGACCTCGACATTGCGCTGGCTGGTTCGTCCCGGTTCGATCCACCGACGGCATCGCCGTACTGCAGACCGGGCGGCTGCCCGACGGTGCTCGGGTCGGCATCGCGTTCACCACGCTCGGCCTGCTCCGGGCCGCGACCGGACCGCGGCAGGAGTTCGTCCGCCAGTCCGAGGAGGCGCTGCGCGACCTGCTGGCGCCGCGCGGGATCACCAGGATCCAGCTCGACCCGGTGCTCGTCGGCCCCGACGTACGGTCCGAGGCGGCGCTGGTCCGCTGAGGTCACTCACCGTGACCGCCGGAGGGGTCTTGCCCACAGCAACGGCCGACGGCGGTAGGTTCGGGGCATGCGTGAATCGAAGCTCGGTGACCTGCACGTCTCCTGCCTCGGCCTCGGCTGCATGGGGATGTCCCAGTCCTACGGTGTGACGACGGACGAGACCGAGTCCATCGCCACCCTGCACGCCGCCATCGACGCCGGCTGCACCTTCATCGACACCGCCGACGTGTACGGCGACGGCGCCAACGAGGAGCTGGTCGGCCGCGCGCTGGCCGGCCGCCGCGACCAGGTGGTCCTCGCCACCAAGTTCGGCTTCAAGAAGCCGACCAGCCCGAACGACCCGCCCACGGTGGTCGACGGCAGCCCGGCGTACGCGCGGCAGGCGCTGGACGCCTCGCTGCGGCGGCTCGGCGTGGACCACGTCGACCTGTGGTACCTGCACCGCAAGGACCCGCAGATCCCGATCGAGGAGACCGTCGGCGCGATGGCCGAGCTGGTCCAGGCGGGCAAGGTGCGGTACCTCGGGCTGTCCGAGGTGAACGGCGACACGGTCCGGGCCGCGCATGCGGTCCACCCGATCAGCGCGGTCCAGAGCGAGTGGTCGCTGTGGACCCGTGACCCGGAGACCGTCGTACTGCCGACGCTGCGGGAGCTGGGCGTCGGGTTCGTCCCGTTCAGCCCGCTCGGCCGCGGCTTCCTGACCGGGCAGCTCAAGTCGCCGGACGACTTCGAGCCCGACGACATGCGGCGCGGCCTGCCGCGGTTCAGCGGCGAGAACTTCCAGCGCAACCTCGACCTGGTCGAGAAGGTCCGCGAACTGGCCGCTGCCAAGGGCGTCACGGCCGGGCAGCTGGCCCTCGCCTGGCTGCTTGCTCAGGGCAATGACATTGCGCCGATCCCGGGTACCAAGCGGCGCAAGTACCTGGAAGAGAACCTCGGTGCTGTGGACGTCCAGCTGACCGCGGAGGAGCTGGCGGCGCTGGACGAGGCCTTCCCGCCGGACGCGGTGTCCGGTCAGCGGTACACCCAGGGCGGGATGGACCTGGTGGGCAAGTGATCGGCGTCACCGGCTCCACCGGTCAGCTCGGGTCCCGGATCGCGCGCCTGCTCGCGGAGTCCGGGGTGCCGCAACGGCTGATCGTGCGCGACCCGGGCCGGGCTCCTTCGTTGCCCGGAGCCGAGGTCGCGCAGGCGGCGTACGGCGAGCAGGCGTTCGCCGACGCCCTGGCGGGGGTCGACACCTTGATGTTGCTGAGCGCAACGGAATCCGCGGATCGGGTTTCGTTGCACAAGGCCACGGTCGACGCCGCGGTGGCGGCCGGTGTGCGGCGGATCGTCTACACGTCGTTCCTGGGGGCGTCGCCCGGGGCGACGTTCACCTTCGCGCGGGACCACTGGCACACCGAGGAGCACGTCCGGTCCCACGACGTCGAGTTCACGTTCCTGCGGGACAACCTGTACCTCGACTTCGTGACCGGGTTCGTCGGCGAGGACGGCGTGATCCGCGGGCCGGCCGGCGACGGCCGGGTGGCCGCGGTCAGCCGTGACGACGTGGCAGCGGTGGCGGCCCGGGTTCTGGTGGACCCCGGGCACTCCGGGATGACCTACGACCTGACCGGTCCGGCCTCGTTCACGCTGGCCGAGGCGGCCGCCGTACTGTCGTCCGCCTGGGGCCGGCGGGTCCGGTACGAGGCGGAGACGCTGGACGAGGCCTACCAGTCCCGGGAGGGGTACGGCGCTCCCGCGTGGGAGGTCGCCGGCTGGGTCACGTCGTACGCCGCGATCGCGAGCGGCGAGCTGAGCGGGGTCTCGTCGGCGGTCGAGGACATCACCGGCCGTCCGCCGACCAGCCTCGAGGAGTATGTCGCCCGCGGGTGAGAGACTGAACGGGTGCCGCTCTACCGTGATGAGGCGATCGTGCTGCGCACCCAGAAGCTGGGTGAGGCGGACCGGATCGCCACGCTGCTGACCCGCGGTCGCGGCAAGATCCGCGCCGTCGCGAAGGGCGTCCGCCGTACGTCGTCCCGCTTCGGCGCCCGCCTCGAGCCGTTCAGCCACGTCGACCTGCAACTCGCCACCGGCCGCACCCTCGACGTGGTCACGCAGGCCGTGTCGATCGCGGCGTACGGCGAGGGGATCGTCAACGACTACGCGCGGTACACGACCGGCACGGTCCTGCTGGAGACCGCGGACCGCCTGGTCGTCGAGGAGAAGGAACCTGCCACCCAGCAGCACCTGCTACTGGCCGGCGCCCTCCGCGTCCTGTCCACCGGCGAACGCGAACCAGCCCTGGTTCTCGACTCGTTCCTCCTCCGCTCGCTGGCCATCAGCGGCTATGCACCCTCCTTCGCCGACTGCGCCCGCTGCGGCGAGGAGGGCCCCCACCGGGCCTTCAACCCCGCCGCCGGTGGCATGGTCTGCACCAGCTGCCGCCCGCCGGCCTCGGCCATGCCGTCGCCCGGCACCGTCACGCACCTGGCCGCCCTGCTGACCGGCGACTGGCCCACTGCGCTTCAGGCCGACCCCCGTACCCGCCGAGAGGCCACCGGTCTTATCGCCGCATTCTTCACCTACCACCAGGAGCACCAACTCCGGTCCTTGCCGCACCTGGACCTGAGTACGGGGTCCTAGACCTCCTGCTCGGAGCTCTTGGCGCGTTCCGTGGATTGCTGGGTGCCCTTGCGGGCTTCGGGGGTCGTGGTGGGGGCCTGTGCCGCTGGCGACGGCAGACCGCTGAAGGCCTTCGATGCGGCCGAGCCTCGCTGGTTGGCGGTGAGCACCTCGGCGGTGCCCCGCTGGTCGGGCGGTACGACGGAGTTCAGGTTCTGGGCGAACGAGCGCAGCTCCGGCTGGGTGGCCATCTTGTCGATGAGCTGGGACATGGTTCGCGGGTCGCGCTTGTTGCGATCGACCATGTCCTGCAGCGCCGACTGCACCCGCTGCGGGTCTTCCTGCAGCTTGCGGTTCAGGAACTGGGACAGCTTCTCGACGCGCATCGCGTGCGGCCCGGACGACGGCGGGTGGAAGTCCTTCACGTTGTCGGTGACCAGCACACTCGACTCGCTGTGTACGGCGGCCGCGAGCACATGCTTGTCCTTCGGGTCGGCCTGCATCTGCGGCTCCAGACCCTCATGGCCGCTGGTCATCGCCCGCGGGAAGACCTTGTTCATCATGGCGATGCGCTTGTCGATCTTCTCCTCGGACACCCCGGGCGGCCGATTACGGCGCATCTCGTCGAGGACATGCTGCGACCAGCGTGGCTCGAAGGTGTCCCGATGCGCCATCGACATCAGGATGTCGTTGGTCAGCTGACCACGAATCACGTTCGCGTCGAGGAACGCCCGCTCCGGCCGCGACGGCGTACCAGGCGCCGACTCGGTCACGACTGCCGTCCGTCGTCGTCGGCCGCGTCCCAAGGCTCGTCGTCCAGCAGTTCGTCCAGCGCCGCGCTCCGTTCCTGCCGGCGCTTGGTGTCCCAGGCGATCACGTCGGACAGGCGGACCCAGTCGACGTACTCCGACGACCGGAAGGGAACGGCGCCCTCGGCAACGTACGCGCGCAGATCGTCCCGGCCCATCCCGATCGCGTCGGCCGCCTCGTCGATCGGCAACTCGGGCCGCAACGGCGTCACCTTCACCGCCTGCCCCGCCCGCATCGCCTCGATCACATGCCGAACCGCCCGGAACACCTGCGCCGGAATCTCCTCCCGCACCCCATCCGGCCCCACCACAGCCGGCCCGTTCGGCACCACCCGACTCTCATCCGACTCCAGCAGGTAAATCCGCGAGTCACTACTAGGCCCGGCCACACCCAAACTCTATTTCAACCACCGGCTCACCTGTGGATAACCCCCACCACCCGGAACCGAACGTATGAAACAGTTACACCCTCAGTAGTCCCCACCCGTCCCCGGAGGCTCCCCCCATGCCCAGGCGACTAGCCACCGCAGCCCTCATCACCACAGTCGCCACCCTCCCCGCCTGCACCCCCGAAAACCCCAAGCCCCCACCCTTCACCCCCACACCCACCACCAGCACCACCCCAACCCCCGCCACCCCCTCCCAACAGGCCGCCGAAGCAGCCGTAGCCGCCTACCGCCGCTACATCCAGGTGACCGACGCAATGATGAGAAGCGGAGGCACCGACGTAAAGAACCTCCCGTCGGTCGCCGCCGGCGTCGAACTCCGCGCCTCCCAGATCGAAGCCGAGAACTACCGCGGCCAGAAGATACGAGCCATCGGAGCGACCGAGATCGTCTGGGCCAAACCCGTCCAGGTAGCCGGCGCCACAGCATCCGTGCAGGCCTGCCTGGACACCTCGAAAACACAAGCCGTCGACTCAACCGGCAAGAACGTCAAGCTCCCCGGCACCCCAACCCGCTGGCTCGACAACAGAGACCTACAACTCATCGCAGGCACCTGGAAGGTCACGAGGGGCCTCAACCAGGGATCCCGGTGCCAACCATTGTGATCGCAACAGGCACGGCCCTCGCACAGAAACCTAGTTCCACCCCGGTTCCGGAGTCTCCCGCATGCCCAGGCGACTAGCGACCGCAGCCCTCATCACCACAGTCGCCACCCTCCCCGCCTGCGCCCCCGAAAACCCCAAACCCTCACCCTTAACCCCCGCCACCAGCACCACCCCAACCCCGCCAACCCATCCCAGCAGGCAGGCGAAGCAGCCGTGGCCGCCTACCGCCGCTACATCCAGGTCATCAACGAGATGACGGCAAGCGGGGGCACCGAGGTGGAGAACCTGCCGTCCGTGGCGGCGGGCGTCGAGCTCCGCGTCTCCGAGATCCAGGCCGAGAACTATCGAGGCCGAAAGATCAAGACCATCGGGATCCCGGACGTCATCTGGGCCAAGCCGATCAAGCTCGGCGGAGCGACTGCTGGAGAGTTCACGACAGCGTCTGTCCAAGCCTGTGTGGACACGTCCAAAACTCAGGCCGTCGACGCAGCCGGCAAGAGCATCAGGCCACCCGGCACCCCAACCCGTTGGCTCGACAACCGAGACCTGCAACTCGTCCAGGGATCCTGGAAGGTCGTCAAGGGCGAGAACCAGTGGGCACAGTGCTGAACGCGCTGCTCGGTCTCGGCCGCGGCCACCGTCGTGAGACCTCGGTCCACGGCCGACCCAGCTATCGCCTGAAGCCCTGTGGATAACTTCGACTGCGGGAACCGTACGTATGAAACAGTTGCACTCTCAGTAGTTCCGCGTACGGTCCGGAGGCAGTGGATGATCAGGCAGTTGGTGGCAGTAACGTCCGGCTTCGCAGTTCTGACGTGCCTGCCCGCGTGCGACTCGACCGACAGCGCCACGCCTCCACCCTTCACCCCATCAACCATCACAAACTCACCAACACCGACCCCCACGGAGTCGGCACAAGCCAGCGCAGTGTCGGCGGCGTCTGAGGCCTACCGCAAGTTCATCGCTGCAACTGACGTTGCTGGCGCCAGCGGGGGTGTGAACGTCACCGAACTGAAGAAGTACGCCAGTGGAGTGATGTTGGCGGCGGAACTCAATCAGGCGGACACGTTCCGCGGCAAGAAGTGGCGAAGTATTGGTCGCCAGCAGGTGATGTGGGTCAAACCACTGACGGTGGGCAAGCCGGATGCAAGCGGTCAGATCACTGAGATGACCCTGCAAGCTTGCGTCGACGCTTCGCAAGCCACGGCCGTCGATGCCAATGGCAAGAGCGTCAAGGTCCCCGGGACTCCGACAGAGATCATCGACGAGATGCGGATGCGCCGCCTGCAAGGCAGTTGGAAAGCGGACTACCCGCAGAGCAGGAAGGGCGGGAAATGCTGACCCTTAGACTCCTCGCGGCCTCGGTCATTCTCGCGATCCTCGGGACATCGCACGCTGTTGCCGGCGAGCGGCAGCCGACTCCGTCGATTCAGCCGCCGGACTGCACGATCAGCATTCTCACTGGTAAATGCGATGTGGCCATCGGTAATGACGGGAAGGAGGGGGCGGGGTCGGATGGGAAGGCTCCTGGATCGAAGCCCGCAGGCACGTCGGGATGTGTCGGCAAGGGGAAGCCGATTCCGTGTCGCATGGCGGAAGGGTTCTGGGATGCGGCGTCGGGATGCTACTTGACGCCGCAGGCGCAACTGAGCTCCCTGGTCAACTCGGCTAGCGACTATCCGCCGGGAACCAGGTTCTACGCCTGCTGGGTGCTGCTGGACGTGGTCGACGGAAGGCCGGTTGGTATCGAGCGGTTCGAGTCGGTTGTCCGCGAGCCGGGGCAGCCTGCGGTGGCTGATCCTCGGGTGGTGGCTCGGCGGGTGGTGGAGAGTATGGCGTTCAGGGCGCCGCAGCTTGGGTTGTCGCCGTACGTGCAGAGTGCCGCGGGTGATGGCGTTGTGAATGTGCCGATCTGGATGTGGGTCACGGATCCGGGGGAGAACACCACTGGTCCGTTGACCAAGCAGGCGACGCTCGATGGGGTCACTATCGTGGCTACCGGGACGGTGGATCGGATCGAGTGGACCATGGGTGCGGGCGACAAGGTGACCTGCAAGGGCGGCGGTACGCCGTTCACCCGCTCCTACGCGGAAGGCAAGTCGCTGAAGGAGATCCCGCCGTCCCCCACGTGCGGCCACAAGTACCGCAAGACCTCCCGCTGCGAGCCGACCGGGAAGTTCCAAGTGACAGCAACCACCTACTGGAACGTCCACTGGACTGGCGGCGGTCTCCAGGGCGACATCCCCCTCAACTTCAGCCGCTCAACCTCCCTTCGCGTTACCGACCTCCGCCCGGTCCTGGTTGCTCCGGAGGGCGCGGCGACCGCACCACCGCTGTCGGCACGCCCTTGCTCGTGAGGTGTGCGGACGAGCCGCGGTAGCCGGCCGCTGACCACCTCTCGCTGGTATGGAAGCCGCGTCCTCAACTGCAGTCATGTGACGTTCGCCAGCGGGGCGGCGTGATCGACCAGCGGTTGCTGCGGCTCAGACCTCTCGTTCGCCGGAGGACTCTGCGCTGGGTTGACTTGCGGGCCTTCGGCGGGGTGGCGCGCGGCCTGCCGGCGGCGGACGACGGCGAGACGTCGTCGAGGGCGACCGCGTGTGCCGACCTCGCCGGCTCAGCGGCCGGGGTTGTCGCACAGGAGGCAGTTCAGGATCCGCGACGTCTACTCGACCGGCATGGCCGGGGGGCGGGCGGGTTGAAGTCCTTCACGTTCTCGGTCACCAGGACTGTCGACTTCGTCAGTTCCTCTGCGGATCAGCGGGCTGAAAGGCGCCGGGATGCGCGAGTGTCAGCAGGACATCGGTCTGCAGGTGTCCGCGGAGGACGGTCACATCAGGGAACGCACGCTTCAGCGGCTCAGGCATCGCGGTCGGGACGCGTCTCCGGTGCGTCGTCATCGTCGTACACGGACTCTTTGAGCATCTCGTCCAGGGCGGCTCGGCGTTGGGTCCGCAGCCGTGCTTCGAGGGCGAGAACGTCGGTCAGTTGGACCCAGTCGGTGTACTCGGTTGTGCGGAACGGCAGTGCGCCCTCGGCAGCGTAGGCCCGTAGCTCGTCAGAGGCCATGCCGATTGCGCCGGCCGCTTCGTGGATGGGGAGTTCGTGGCGGAGCGCGGTGATCTGTACGGCGAAGCCCTGTCGCATCGCCGCCTCGACGTACTGCATGGCCGCGAAGACGGTGGGCGGGATCTCGTGCCTCGTTCCATCTGGGGTTGTCAGGGCAGGACCGCCCGGGACGAGTCGTCTGTCGTCGTCGCCGGCGAGCAGAAAGACCTCGGACTGACTCGGTAGTACGTCGATGTTCACGAGCTTGTGGCTCCCTGATCCGGTGACGGTTGGTGTCAGCGTGGCACACGGAGGGTCGGTGGTGGGGGAGGTTATCCACAGGGTTGGGGGGTAGGGGAGGATGCTGGTTATGTCGCCTATTGGTCGTCGTCGGGGTCGGGGGTTGGAGTCGCGGGGTGGGCAGAAGGTGGTGGTGGCGCCGGAGGGGCATCCTTCGGGGGCTCGGCCGCCGGTGATTCCGGCGGAGCTGGTTCCGAAGCACGTGGCGATCGTGATGGACGGGAACGGGCGGTGGGCCAAGCAGCGTGGGCTGCCGCGGACCGAGGGGCACAAGGCGGGCGAGGCGTCGCTGCTGGACGTGATCAAGGGCGGGATCGAGATCGGGGTGAAGTACATCTCGGCGTACGCGTTCTCGACCGAGAACTGGGCCCGTTCGCCCGAGGAGGTGCGCTTCCTGATGGGGTTCAACCGGGAGGTGATCCACCGCCGGCGCGACGAGCTGGACGCGATGGGTGTGCGGGTGGTGTGGTCCGGGCGGCGGCCGCGGTTGTGGAAGAGCGTGATCGACGAGCTCGAGTACGCGCAGGAGCGGACCAAGCACAACGACACGATCACGCTGCAGTTCTGCGTGAACTACGGCGGTCGCGCCGAGCTCGCGGACGCGATGCGGTCGATCGCGCGAGACGTTGCCGACGGCAAGCTCAAGCCGGACCGGATCACCGAGCAGACGGTCGCCCGGCACCTGTACGCGCCGGACATCCCCGAGGTGGACCTGTTCGTCCGCTCGTCGGGTGAGCAGCGGACGTCGAACTTCCTGGTCTGGCAGCTCGCGTACGCCGAGATGGTCTTCCTGGACACGCTCTGGCCGGACTTCGACCGCCGCGACCTGTGGCGCGCGATCGAGCTGTACGCCCAGCGCGATCGCCGCTACGGCGGCGCCATCCCCAACCCGGTCGCCCCGGCCTGACCGCAGTACAAACTCTGACCGTCGCACCAGACCCGATCGCCGTACGGCGCTGCCGCGCAGGTCGGACCGTGGTCGCGCAGGGGAACGGCGGTGGACTGAGGTGCGTCTAGGCTCGTTGGACGACTGACCCAGGACAAGGGAGTACGACGTGCCGGACCAGCCGACGGATGAGACGCCGCAGCAGGCGGTGGAGCGGGAACTGCGGGCCGCCCAGGAGGAGGTCCGTCGCGTAGGTGACGTCCTGCGCGCCGCCCTGGCCGAAGACGACCGCCTGGCCCGCGAGGCAACCGAGACCGAGCGCTGATCATCAGTGCGGTCGACCCCGCACCAACTAGCCGATCCCCAAGTCGCAGACGGCAGGTCAGTAGGCGCCGCTGTCACACGGCCGGCGTGCTGGTGGCCGGACTCGACCTATAGCTCAGCGGCCGGGGGAGGGGAGTAGGCCTCGTTCTATGGCTACGGTGACGGCTCGGGTGCGGTCGTCGACGTCGAGCTTGGTGAAGAGGCGTTGCAGGTGGGTCTTGACGGTGGCTTCGCCGATGAAGAGCTCGCGGCCGATCTCGGCGTTGCTCAGCCCGCGGGCGACCGCCGCCAGCACCTCGAGCTCCCGAGGCGACGGTTGAGCGCTGGCCGGCGCGGCCGGCGTGCGTAGCCGAGACATCAGCCGCGCGGCGACCGGCGGCGCCAGGACCGTCTCGCCACGCGCCGCGGCGCGGATCCCGTCGAGCAGGTCCGCATGCGGCGTGTCCTTCAGCAGGTAGCCCGCGGCGCCGGCCTCGACGGCGTGCAGGATGTCGGTGTCCGTGTCGTACGTCGTAAGAACAAGCACCCGCGTCGACGGGTACCCGGAAACGATCGCCCCGGTCGCGGCCACCCCGTCCATGCGCGGCATCCGCAGATCCATCAGTACGACGTCCGGCTTGGTCGACTCCACCAGCGCCAGAGCCTCCGCGCCGTCGCCTGCCTCGCCGACGACCGAGATGTCCTCGGTCACGGCGAGCATCCCGGCCAGCCCCGACCGCACCACCGGATGGTCGTCAACCACCACTACCCGAATCACGCGTCCTCCGCTGGGATCAACACCTGCACCCGGGTGCCCTGACCCGGCGCGCTCTCCACCTGTACCGAACCACCCGACTCCTCGACCCGCCCGCGCATCGCCGCCAGCCCGTACCCGGCATCGGCCGTCGACGGCGTGAACCCGGTCCCGTCGTCGCGGATCTCGATCCACACGCCGTCGTCCGAAATACCCAGCGTGATCAGCACCTGCGTCGCGGCCGCGTGCTTCCGCACGTTGGCCAGCGCCTCCTGGGCCGATCGCAACAGCACTACCTGCTGAGCCTGCGGCAGCGCGGCGACCTCCTCGTCCGGCAGGTCGAGCGACACCTGGACGTCGACGCCGGTCTCGGCCGCGAACCGCTCGGCCTGCCGGCGCAGCACCTCTGTCAACGTTGCCTCGGACAACGCAACCGGGGTGAACGCGGCTACCAGCGCCCGCGCTTCGGCCAGGTTCTCCCGGGCGGTGTCCTCGATCGCCGCCAGCCGGGCCGCGGCACCGTCTGTCCCGCCGCGCTGCAGCTCGACCGCGGCGGTCTGGGCGAGCATCACGATGCTGGTCATGCCTTGCGCGAGGGTGTCGTGGATCTCGCGCGCCATCCGCTCCCGCTCGGCCATCACACCGGCGCTGTGGTGCGCCTCGGCGAGCTCGTCGCGCGCCGACTGCAGCTCGCGGATCAGCTCGGCCCGCTGCTCGCTCTGGGTGATCACCCGTTCGATCCAGATCCCGAACAGCAGGCTCACCACCAGGCTGACCGCCATCCAGGGCAGGACCGACCAGAACGCGTCCCAGCCCCAGCCGGCGCTCCACAGCTGCGCCGAGCCGACGCCGACCACCAGCAGCAGGCTGAACGCCGCGGCCTCACGCACCCGCTCGCAGAGCAGCCACATCTGCGCCGACGCGATGAACATCAGGAACACCGCTTGCGGATACAGCGCGACCAGCACCATCAGGCACGCGATCAACACGATCCGATAGCTGTACGACGGCAGCCGCCGACGGGACGTGATCGCGGGCAACCCGAGGAACTGGTACGCCGCCCCGGCCACCACGGTCGCACTCGTGTAGGCAATCCGGCGACCGGTGCTGAGGTCGGCCGAGAACGAGACGGCGAACGTCAGCGCCAGCAGGACCCAGAACACGATGTGCCAGCCGATCAGCGTCCGCATCCAGATCGGCTCGTCCACCACCCGGGTCTGTTCCACGATGTCTATCTTCCTCTCATCTGATTGTCGACAATCAACCCGCGTCCCGGCGGGTCCAGCGGAACACCCGCTGAGCGACGATCAGACCGACGACCAGCCACGCCGTCAGGACCACGGCGCCGAGACCGAGCTGCCACGACCCGCCCGGCTCGTTCGCCTCGAAGCCGTCCGGCAGGAACACCGACCGCATCCCCTGCGCGAGCCACTTCAGCGGGAAGACCTCCGCGACCGACCGCATCCACGCCGGCAGGCTGCTGTAGACGAAGTACACCCCGGAGATGAACTGCAGCAGCAGGACGACCGGCGTCACCACCGCCGACGCGGCCTTGCCCGACTTCGGCACGACGGAGAACGCGATCCCGAGCACCGACCCGGACGCCGTACCGAGGACGAAGATCCAGAGGAAGTGCAGCCACTTCACCGGCTCGGTCGGAATGTCGACACCGAGCAGCAGTCCGGCGATCGCGAGCAGCAGGCCGAACTGCAGGATCGAGGTGACCAGGACCAGCCCGATCTTGCCGATGAAGTACGCCTGCGGCGACATCGGCGTGCCGCGAAGGCGCTTCAGCAGGTCCTCGTCGCGTTCCATCGCGATCGTGATGGCGAGCGACTGGAAGCTGGTCAGGAAGATGCCGGACGCAATCATCCCCGGGGTGAAGTAGGTGGCGGCGTTGACGCCGCCGGAGAAGTCGGTGCCGCTGAACACGGCGGAGAAGATGCCGAGGAAGATGATCGGGAAGAAGAAGGTGAAGATCAGCTGCTCGCGTTCGCGGAAGAACTGCTTCACCTCCAGCCCGGTCCGGGACAGCCCGACCTTCATCGGCGACGGCAACGGGGTGCTCACCGCGCGACTCCTTTCGATGACGCTCACTGCACTGCTCCTTCCAGCACCGGAGCGGCCGCGACCGATCCGATCAGGTCCAGGTAGATGTCTTCCAGGCTCGGCCGCTGTACCTCCAGCTCGGGCACCTCACCGCCGTACTCCGCCATCAGCCGGGCCACTTCGGCGGTCGGCTGGTCGGTGCGGATCTCGCGCATCCCGTCCGCGGACAGCCAGGAGACCCGCGCGGTCCGGGCGCCGCGCCCGCCGAGCGTCTCCGGCGTCGCGACCTCGACCATCCGGCCGTCGGCGATCACGCCGACCCGGTCGGCCAGGTGCTCCGCCTCGTCCAGGTAGTGGGTGGTGAGCAGGATCGTGGTGCCCGCGGTCCGCAGGTTCTCGATCAGGGTCCAGAACTGGCGGCGTGCTTCGGGGTCGAAACCGGTCGTCGGCTCGTCCAGGAACAGCAGTTCCGGGTTGCCGATCACGCCGAGCGCGACGTCGAGGCGGCGGCGCTGGCCGCCGGACAGCTTGCGGGTCCGGGTACGGCGCTTCTCCTCGAGGCCGACCGCTGCGATCACCTCGTCGGGGTCCCGGGGGTTCGGGTAGTAGCCGGCGTAGTGCTTCACGAGCTCGGCGACGGACAGCTCGGCCTCGTCGCGGGACGTCTGGGCGACGATCCCGATCCGCGACCGCCAGTGCCGGTCACCGCGCCCTGGGTCGGCGCCGAGCACGCTGACCTCGCCGGCGTCGGCGTGGCGATACCCCTCCAGGATCTCCACGGTCGTCGTCTTGCCGGCGCCGTTCGGGCCGAGCAGCGCGAACACCTCACCCCGGTGGATGTCCAGGTCCACCCCGTCCACCGCGACCTTGTCCGGGTACCGCTTCACCAGCCCCCGCACCCTCACAGCTGTATCTGTTTCCATGCCTCCAACCCTCCCGCCCAACCACCCCACCCCGGGAGCACCACCCGGCTGACCCCCTGTCCCCCAACCGGTGGACAACCGCCGATACGACGCCGAGCCGCTGGCGGTGTGCCGTGGTGGGGAGGCCGCCGCCCCTGGTGGTGTTGTGGGGGAGGCCGCCGCCCCTGGTGGCGTGCTGTGGTGGGGAGAGCGCTGCCGTCCCCGGCGGTGTGCTGTGGTGGGGAGGCGGCCGCCTCTGGCGGTGTGCCGTGGTCGGGATGGTGCCGCCCGCCCCAGCGGTGTGCACTGGTGGGGAGGGCGCCGCCTGCGGCGGTGCGCTGTGGTGGGGAGGCTGCCGTCCCTGGTGGCGCGCTGTGGTGGGGATGGTGCTGCCGTGCCCGGCGGTGTGCTGAGGTCGGGATGGTGCCGCCCGCTTCGGCGGTGTGCACTGGTGGGGAGGGCGCCGCCTGCGGCGTGTGCTGTGGTGGGGAGGCTGCCGTCCCTGGTGGCGCGCTGTGGTGGGGATGGTGCCGCCTGCCCCAGCGGTGTGCACTGGTGGGGAGGGCGCCGCCTGCGGCGGTGCGCTGTGGTGGGGAAGCCGGCACCCCCGGGCGGGAGCGGGATGTGCCCGGCGGGCGTGGGTTCTGGGGGCTGGGCGGCGCGCCGGGGGTGCTGACGGGGTGGGGTGGTTGCGGCTAGCGTCGGGGGATGGCTCAGACGGTGCGTGGTGTGGTGGCGGCGGGTAAGGGGCAGCCGGTCTCGATCGAGGAGATCACGATCCCGGATCCCGGGCCGGGGGAGGCCGTGGTCAAGGTGCAGGCGTGCGGCGTCTGCCATACCGACCTGCACTACCGCGAAGGCGGCATCAACGACGACTTCCCGTTCCTGCTCGGCCACGAGGCGGCGGGCATCGTGGAGTCGGTCGGCGCCGGCGTCACCGACGTGCAGCCCGGCGACTTCGTCGTACTGAACTGGCGAGCGGTCTGTGGCAACTGCCGCGCCTGCCTGCGCGGCCGCCCGTGGTACTGCTTCAGCACGTACAACGCCGAGCAGAAGATGACCCTTGCCGACGGCACCGAGCTTTCACCGGCGCTCGGCATCGGCGCGTTCGCCGAGAAGACGCTGGTCGCGGCCGGCCAGTGCACCAAGGTCGACCCGGCCGCCAAGCCGGAGGTGGCCGGCCTGCTCGGCTGCGGCGTGATGGCCGGCCTCGGCGCCGCCCTGAACACCGGCAACGTCGGCCGCGGTGACTCGGTCGCCGTGATCGGCTGCGGCGGCGTCGGTACGGCGGCCGTCGTCGGAGCCCGCCTGGCCGGCGCGGCGAAGGTCATCGCCGTCGACATCGACGAGCGCAAGCTCGCCGTCGCCCAGGAGCTCGGCGCCACCCACACGGTCAACTCCAAGGACCTCGACCACGACGGCGTGGTCACGCAGGTCCAGGAGCTGACCGGCGGGTTCGGCGCGGACGTGGTGATCGACGCGGTCGGCCGCCCGGAGACGTGGAAGCAGGCCTTCTACGCCCGCGACCTGGCCGGCACCGTAGTCCTGGTCGGGGTGCCGACACCCGAGATGACGCTGGAGATGCCGCTGCTCGACTTCTTCGGCCGCGGCGGTTCGCTCAAGTCCAGCTGGTACGGCGACTGCCTGCCGACCCGCGACTTCCCGCTGCTGATCGACCTGCACCTGCAGGGCCGGCTGCCGCTGGACCGCTTCGTCTCGGAGACGATCGCGCTGGACGAGGTCGAGGCCGCGTTCACCAAGATGCACCACGGCGACGTCCTGCGCTCGGTAGTCCTGTTCTAGAAGGAGATCCAGACATCCGGCGGCGTGCTCGGATCGCCCGCGACCGGCCGCTTCTCCTCCGACCACGCCTGCCCGGACACCGACTCGGCGACCCGCCGCCAGAAGCGCACCGCCGTCGCGTTGCTCTCCTGGAACGCCACCTCCCACGGCCCGGGATGTTGCGCGACAACCTCCTGTACGGCGCGCAGCCCGACACCATGCCGTCGCATGGGCCGCACGATGAAGAAGGCGTTCAGCACCCGCACCGGCTGCGCCAACGCCCGGACGAAGGCAAACCCCACCGGGTTCTCGCCCGTGTGGAAGAGGTACCCGGCCCAGTTCGGATCGCCGTCCAGCACCGACTCGAGCCACTCACTCCGGTAACTCCCGTCGGGTCGCGGCAACTGCCCCTGGAACTCGGACAGGTCGTGCCGGAACATCAACCACAACCGCTCCAGCACAACTCGGTCACCCGAGCCGGCGCGCCGTACGACCAGATCAGACATCGGACTCCTCACTCGACCTGCATCAGAACGCACAAAAGCCTCCCGCGGGAAGCGGGAGGCCTTGATGCGAAGCAGTTTATCACCCGAGCGGTGCGGTGCTCCGGTTGACCCAGGTCATGTCCGGGTACCGCGTGCCGACCGGCGTCAGCTTGGACAGCGACGCCAGATCGTCGTCGGACAACGTCAGCTCCAGGGCCCGCGCGTTCTCCTCCACGTACTTGCGCCGCTTCGTTCCCGGGATCGGCGCCACGTCGTTGCCCTGCGCAAGCACCCAGGCGAGCGCGACCTGGCCGGGCGTCGCGTCGTACCGCGCGGCGACTGCCTTGATCTCCTCCACGAGGGCGGCGTTGGCGTCGAAGTTCTCGTCGGAGAACCGTGGCAGCGTCCGCCGGTAGTCGTCGGCTGCCAGATCGGTGGTCCGCGGCAGCGTGCCGGTCAGCATGCCGCGCCCGAGCGGCGAGTACGGCACGACCCCGATCCCGAGCTCGCGGCAGGTCGGCAGCACCGACTCCTCGATGTCCCGGCTGAACAGCGACCACTCGCTCTGCACCGCGGTGATCGGGTGCACGGCGTGCGCCCGCCGGATCGTCTCCGCCGACGCCTCGGACAGCCCGAGGTACCGGACCTTGCCCGCCTCGACGAGCGAGGCCATCGCCCCGACGGTCTCCTCGATCGGTACGGCGGGATCGGCGCGGTGCTGGTAGTACAGGTCGACGTGGTCGACGCCCAGCCGCCCGAGGGAGGCGTCGATCGCGGACCGGACGTACGCCGGTGATCCGTCGGCACCCTGTTGTCCCGGGATCGTCGGATTGCCGACAATGCCGAACTTGGTCGCCAGGAACACCTCGTCCCGGCGGTCCTTGATGGTCCGGCCGACCAGCTCCTCGTTCTTGCCGAAGCCGTAGATGTCGGCCGTGTCCAGGAACGTGATGCCGAGGTCGAGCGCCCGGTGCAGGGTCGCGACGGACTCGGTGTCGTCGGTCGCGCCGTACGCGTAGCTCATTCCCATGCAGCCCAGTCCCAGCCGGCTGACCTCGGCTCCAGTGCTTCCCAGTCTCATCGTCGATCTCCTCGAAGAAGGCATAGCTCCGCAGGGCAGACCGCCAGGCCCGCCAAGACACGGAGAGATTCGGTCAGGGTTTGGCGTGACCGCCGTACGTGCTGATCTTGTAGTCGGTCACCGCCAGCGCCGCCTGCAGCTCGCGCAGCCGCCGCTGGATCGTCGCCCGGTGCTCCTCCATCAGGGCGAGCCGCTGCGGCGCGGTCTCCTCGCCTTGCGCGACCAGCTCCAGGTAGTGGCTGATCGTGCTGATCGGCATGTCCGACAGCCGCAGCCTGGTGATGAACACGATCCGGGCCAGCGCCTGCCGGTCGTAGGACCGGTAGCCGGCGCTGTCGCGGCCGACGCGGATCAGCCCGATCCGCTCGTAGTACCTCAGCGTGTGGGCCGTCAGCCCGGTGACCTCGGCCGCCTCCGCGATGCTCAGCTGCTCCGGGAGGCCGTCCGGGAGTTCCAGCAGCTTGAGCAGCTCGGGGTCGAGCGGGGACAGCGGCGGCACCTCGTAGCGGTCGACGAAGGCCTGCCGCCGTTCGGGAGTGGTGAGGACGCCGCTCGTGTTCATGTCTTCGACCGTACGCCTTGGAGCGCGCTCAAAGGCAAAGGTGACCTAGGCCACATTCAGGGACCCTAGGGGGTCTTCTGGCACTCCTGGCAGGTGCCGAAGATCTCCAGGGTGTGACTGATGTCGGCGTACCCGTGCTCGGCCGCGACCTTGTCCGCCCAGCGCTCCACGGCCGGTCCCTCGACCTCGACCGTGCGGCCGCAGTTGCGGCAGACCAGGTGGTGATGGTGTCCCTTCGAGCAGCGCCGGTACGCCGTTTCGCCGTCGGCGGTGCGCAGTACGTCGACCTCACGGGAGTCGGCGAGCGCCTGCAGGGTCCGGTAGACCGTGGTCAGGCCGACGGCCTCACCGGCGGACCGGAGCTCCTGGTGGATCTCCTGGGCGGTCCGGAAGTCGTCGAGATTGTCGAGCGCGGACGCGACCGCAGCGCGCTGACGGGTCGAGCGTGTTCCGATGGCCACCGTTCCTCCTGTCACTCCGTCACCGTGATTTCCCCGGTAACCCCGCCAATTCTCTCAGAAGTCAACAAGCTAGTGCTCGTCCCAGTGATCTCCGTGGGCCGCGTGCAGGTGCCCGTCGTGCACGTAGTCGACGTGATCGCCGTGGTCGACCTTCTTGTGACCGCACTGCGCGTTGTGCGTGTGCGGGTGCCCAGCGCTCACCACGTGCGGCTCGGGCTCGGGTACGCCGATCTCCGGCTCCTCGTCGGCGAGCGGTGCGACCCGTCCCTGCCGCCGCCGGATCAAAGTCCCGACCGTGGCCGCCACCACGAACCCAGCCAGCGCCAGTACGACGATCGTCGCGCCGGGAGCCACGTCCGCGTTGTACGACGTGACGATGCCGGCCAGGCAGGCGAGCACGCCGATCAGACAGGCGGTGACGAACGTACTGCGGAACGACCGGGTGATCTGCTGCGCAGTCGCCACCGGGACCACCATCAGCGCACTGACCAGCAACAACCCCACCGTCCGCATCGCCACCGTCACGGTGACAGCCGCCATCACTGCGATCAGCAGGTTCAGCAACTGCACACGAAGCCCGGTGACTCGAGCGAACTCCTCGTCCTGGCACACAGCGAACAGCTGCGGTCCCAGACCGATCGCGACGACAAGTACGGCGACAGCCAGCCCGACGACGACGTACAGGTCGCTGGGGGACACCGTGGTCAGCGAGCCGAACAGGTAGGTGTTCAGCGTGGCTGCGCCCTGTCCAGCCAGGCCGATGAGCAGTACGCCGCCCGCAATACCGCCGTAGAAGAGCAACGCGAGCGCTACATCGCCACTCGCCTTGCCGCGAGCGCGGACGAGCTCGATCGCAGTGGCGCCCGCGATGGAGACGATGATCGCGGTGAGGACCGGCGCACTGCCGGTGAGCAGTCCCAGGGCGACACCGGTGATCGCGATGTGGCCGATGCCGTCGCCCATCAGCGACAGCCGGCGCTGGACCAGGTAGGTCCCGATCGCCGGAGCGGAGAGCCCGGTCAGCAGCCCGGCGATCAACGCCCGCTGCATGAACTCGAGCTGGAAGATCGTCATCACGACAGCCACCCGGGTTCGTCGCCACCGTGGGAGTGGTGGACGTGTGCATGCGTCTGCGAGGCGTGCGGCGGGCCGTCGTACACGATCCGTCCGCGGCGCATGACCACGGAACGGTCGATCAGCGCGTCCATCGGGCCCAGGTCGTGGCTGACCATCACCACCGTGGTGCCGCGGGCGACCCGCTCCCGGATCGCGTCGGCGAAGATCTGCTGGCTGGCCAGGTCGACACCGGCCGTCGGCTCGTCGAGGATCAGCAGCTCCGGATCGGACACCAGGGCCCGCGCGATCAGCACCCGCTGCTGCTGCCCACCGGACAGCTCGGCGACCGCGTCCTTGCGCCGGTCGGCCATGTCCACGACCTGCAACGCCTCGTCGATCGCCTGCTTCTGCGCCGCGCGCAGCGGAGTGAACAGCCGCCGCTTCGACAGCAGCCCGGACGACACCACCTCGAACACGGTCGCCGGTACGCCGCCCGCCGCGGTGATGCGCTGTGGGACGTAACCGACGCGTCGCCACTCGCGGAAGCGCGGCACCGGCGTACCGAAGAGGCGGACCTCGCCGCGGGCCGCCGGCAGCAGGCCGACCACGGTCCGGATCAGGGTGGACTTGCCGGAGCCGTTGGTGCCGAGGACGGCGACCACCTCGCCCTGGCGGATCTGGAGATCGACCCCCCGCAGCACGAGACGACCGCCCAGGTCGACCGAGAGATCGGCGACCTGGACGGCCTTCCCCGCAGTTTCTTGTGGTGTCACGCGCAGCTGTTCGCCTTCCGGAGCTCCTGGAGATTCTCCCGCATCAGCGTCAGGTAGGTCTCCTGGGAGTTGGCGTCCGACAGGCCCTCGATCGGGCTCAGTACGGCGGTCTTGACGCCGACGTCCCGGGCGATCGTCTCGGCCACCTTCGGGCTGACCAGCTCCTCGTAGAAGATCGTGGTCACGTGCTGGGCCTTCACGATGTCCTGGACCTCCTTGATCCGCGCCGGTGCCGGCTCCGCGTCCGGGGTGAACCCGGCGATACCGACCATCGTCAGACCGTACCGCTTCGCGAGGTAGGCGAAGGCCTGGTGGCTCGTCACGAAGGTCTTGAGCTTGCAGTTCGCCAGCCCGGTCTTGTACTCGGAGTCGAGCGTGCCGACCTCGTCGAGCAGGGTCTTGGCCCGGGCCTTGTAGCCGTCGGCGTTCGCGCTGTCGGTCTCGACCAGCTTGTCGGTGACCGCCTGGATCACCGCGGCGTAGCGGACCGGGTCCAGCCAGAAGTGCGGGTCCAGGGGCTCGTCGGTGTGCGCGGCCGGCGTGGCCGTGGCGCCGCCCTCCTCGGCGTGCGACTCGCCCTCCTCGTGCTCCTCGAAGTCGGCGCCGGTGTCCTCCAGCTTGGCGGCCGGCGCGACGTCGAACCCGGCGTCCTTCGCGTTCTGCGCGATCGCCTCGTCCACGGCCGGCTGCAGGCCCTTCTCGTAGACGACCAGCTTCGCCTCCGCGATCCCGCCGACCTGCTTGGGGGTGAGCTCGAGGTCGTGCGGCTCGACACCGGGCGCGGTCAGGGTCGTCACGTTCACCGCGTCGCCCCCCACTGTGCGGGCGATGAACTCGAGCGGGTAGAACGAAGCGACGACATCGAGCTTGCCGCCACCGGAGCCGGCGGGCGAGTCGCCGCCGCATCCGGCCAGGGTGAGGGCGGCGGCCAAGGCGGTGGCGCCGGCGACGACAGCACGAAGACTAGATCTCATGACAATCATTTTCATTTAATCGGAACTGGTTGTCAAAACAGGGAGTTGACCATGGCCAGCCGCAACGTCGGGCGCAGACGAGCCGACCACAAGGCCAACCGCAGCCGCAGACTCGACATTCCCGCAGGTCACGGGCATGGTCACGGCCACGGGCACGGCGATCACGTGGTCGACACCTCGGTGGTGAACTCGGACGCGGTCGTCGCCCGGCGCGTCCGGATAGTGGTCGCCGCGGTCCTGGTCCCGCTGATCGCGGCCGCGGTGATCGCGATGATCGTGATGTGGCCCGGCAGTGGGGTGAAGGTCGCGTCGTACCAGACCGAGACCGTCCGTGGCGAGGTCGTGTCGATCAAGGCGTGCGCTGAGGCGAAGGATCAGTGCGACGAGGCGTCGGTCAAGCTGACCAGCGGTGCGGACAAGGGGCAACTGGTGCCGGTCCAGATCCCGAAGACCGGGCAGGCCGCGATTCCGATCGAGGTCGGCCAGTCCGTCATGCTCGGCGTCCAGTCCGACGCGAAGACGATCGACGGGCGATACGTGTACGTCGACCACGACCGGACCAAGCCGCTGCTGCTGCTGGCCGGAATCTTCGCGATCGCGGTGGTGGCGCTGTCGCGCTGGCGTGGGTTCGCGGCGCTGATCGCGCTGGCGGTCACCGCGGTGATGCTGACCCAGTTCATCCTGCCCGCGATTCTCCGGGGCTCGAACCCGTTGCTGGTCGCGGTGGTCGGGGGTGCGGTCATCATGACGATCGCTGTGTTCCTGACCCACGGGATCAACGCGGAGAGTTCGATAGCCCTGTCCGGCACGATCGCGGCGCTGGGCATGACCGTCGGGCTGGGCTGGTTCTTCACCAAGTTCTGCCAACTGAGTGGGCTGGCCTCCGAGGGGGCGTCGGCGGCCCAGCAACTGGCGCCGAACATCGACCTGACCGGTCTGCTGGTCGCAGGCATGGTGATCGGCGCGTTGGGTGTGCTCGACGACGTGACGGTCACGCAGGCGGCGGCTGTGTGGGAGCTGTCCGCGGCGAACCCGGCGGCAAGCCGGCGCGAGTTGATCGGCGCCGGGCTCCGCATCGGCCGGACCCACGTCGCCTCGGTGGTCAACACCCTGGTCCTCGCGTACGCGGGTGCCGCGCTGCCGGTGCTGCTCGTCTTCGCCATCCAGGACCTGCCCAGCCGGAGCATCATCTCGACCGAGATGGTGGCGATGGAAGTGGTCCGTGGTCTGGTGGGGAGCCTCGGCATCATCGCCGCCGTACCGTTGACGACTGCCCTGGCCGCGATGGCCGTGGCCGACCGGTCGCGCGACCTGGTCACCACCGAGCCCGAGCATCTCGGCGCCTAAATCCCTTGTCACAAACGGGAACCAGGCCTTCACACTCAGTCGTTGTACTCCTACAGTGCGTATTAGAGTCACGGAAAGTCCGCCCTCACTCACATTCCGTGGCTCGACGGGGTGAGGAGGTCGGATGAGGTTCCGGCATCGGGACGGGTCGACCGTCCACCTGGGCTACAGCTCGACCGTGCACCCGGCCGAGGACCTCGACGGGGTGATCGCCGAGCTCGACGGTTGTGCGTCGCTGGTGCGCCAGGAGCTCGACGTACCGCTGCTGGGGGTCGGGCTGTGGTTCGCGAGCCCGCTGGCCGACCGGCTGGCCAACTCGCCGGCTGCGATCAACAAGCTGCGCCGCGCGCTCAAGCGGAACCAGCTGGAAGTCGTGACGCTCAACGGGATCGCGCACTCCGCGTCCAAGGACAAGGTCGTCGGGACCAAGCTCTACTGCCCGGACTGGACCGAGCCCGAGCGACTCCGGTACACCCTCGACCTGGTCGATGTACTGGCCGTCCTGCTGCCGCGGGACGCGTCGTACGGATCGATCTCGACGATCCCGCTGGCGTGGCGGGTTCCGTGGTCGAAGTCGCGGGATGCCGCCGCGCAGAAGGCGTTCGAGCGGCTGGACTGGCATTTGGAGCGGACCGAGCAGCGCACCGGCCGCAAGATCCGGATCGCGGTCGAGCCCGAGCCGGGCTGCGTGCTGGAGATGATCCCGCAGGCAGCCGGCTGGCTGAGCCGCTACGCGAGCCCGTACGGCGGTGCGTCGCGGATCGGACTCGGGTTCGACACGTGTCACCTGGCCGTGCAGTTCGAGGAACCGGTCGATGCGTTCGAGACCTTGTGGCGGGCCGGGGTGGATGTGGTGAAGGCGCAGTTGGCGTCGGCTCCGCAGCTCGTGGATCCGTCCGACATGGCTGCCCGGCGGCGGCTGGCTGATCTGGGTGATCCGAAGTACCTGCGTCAGGTCCGGGAGTGGTGCGGTCCTGGAGTAGACGATGTGGATCTGGCGTATCAGTTGTCGGGGCATGCGGCTTGGCGGATGCACGCTCATTTGCCGGCCCATTGCTCGCTGCCGGATCCGCTCAGCAGCACGAACGCCGTACTGGAGGACTGTCTGACCCGGCTGGTCGGATGTGGTCAGCCGCTCACGCATCACCTCGAGTCCGAGACGTACGCCTGGACGCGCAAGCCTCGGACTCCCGAGACCTTGGCGAAGAAGATCGCTCGCGAGTTGGCGTGGTTGCGCGATCGCCTGGTCGGCCTCGGACTCGACCAGCTCTAGGCTTCAGGCCGACTCGCGGATCACGAGCTCGGTCGGCAGGACGACCGACTCGGCCGCGCCGTCGTTGTGCAGGCGGGTCGTCGTCCAGTAGTTGCCGCATCGCCTCGGCGCCGGAGATCCGGGTGAAGTCGCCGAGGGCAACGATCGACCGGCGACCGGTGCCCTGCAGGGTGTCCCGGTACGCCGTGCTCAGGCGCCCGCGATGCGGGAGACCGCGAACAGGAGGATGACCAGGATCGAGAAGATCCGCAGGAAGCGGGCGCCGTTGCCGACGACCGGCCAGGACAGGAAGCCGAGCCAGGCCAGCAGCAGGGCCAGCAGGATCAGCGCGGGAACAGCGACCGGAACCGGAGCGAAGACTCCGACCAGCGCCAGCACCAGGGTGATGGCGGGCAGCGTGAGCTTCGGCATCCCGTGCAGCTTCGCCACGTACGGGTAACTGACCTTGGTGATCCGCTGCCGCAGCGGACTCACCGGCTGACTGCTCGGGGAACTCATCTCCCCATTGTTCCAGGCCCCCACCCCTGTGGATAACTCCGCACCCACCCGCCCGGGAACCAATATCTTCAAGGGCATGAACGGTTTGCCCTCCGTAGACGACATCCGCGCCGACCTGCCCGCCGTACTGGCTCGCTTCCGCGCGGGGCGCACGCGCGCCTTCAGCTTCGGCGCCGGTGTGCCCGAGGCGGTGCTGCTGACGTACGACGAGTTCGAAGACCTCGGCGGCGAGTCGAAGTTCACCGTCGCCGCGGAGGTCCTGGATCCGGCCCAACTGGCCCAACGCCTGCCCACCGTGATGACCGCCGCCCGCACCGACACCCTCGACCCCGTCGTCTGGGGCGACTCCGGCGAACCCGAGGCGGTCCTCCTCTCGACCACCCAGTACCGCCACCTTCGAGGCGACGACAACCCCCCACCCGGCACCCCCGACGACCCCACAACCCCCACCTACCCCACCCAACCCTTGCCCACCAGCCGCCCGATGAACGTTGACGAAATTGCGGCGCTGATGGGCCCCGAAGCTGTCCGAGACCTCGAGGAGATTCGCCGTGAAGGCGACAACCCGTGAGCGGCCTGCCGGCCTACGAGCTCCTGCTCACCGACAGGTTCGCCGACGATCTGCGCCGGTTGGCGGCTGACGCCCGCCGCGATCCCACGAAGGTGTTCCTGCGTCAGCAGGTCCTGCGGCAGATCGAGCACCTCAGCACGGGTGCCACCGACGGGCATCACGCGTTGGGATACGAGCCTGGCAAGGGCGATCTACGGGACTGCGTGGTCGGTTACGTGCAGTCTGATCCCGAGCGAAAGGCCGACTACCGCCTGGTCTTCCGCGAGATCGCTCCAGCCGGATCCGGTGACCTGCCCCGCCGCGAGCTGCTGGCGGTCAAACCCCGGCACGGCGTCAACAACATCTACACCCACGTCTGCGCCCGCCTGACCCGCCACCTAGCCGACCGCCAACCCGGCCTCAACCGCTTCGGCAACCGCCCCGCCGACTCAGGCCGCAGCCAAGCCAGCCGTCAGGCCGAGCTCGACACCAAACGCGCCATCGCCCACGCCTGGACCGGCCAGCAACCCCTGACCTCCTCCCGCCCCCTGACCCTCATCAACGCCCCACCGAAGCCCCTCGCCCACCCCTCCGCCGCCCGTCCCACCTTCCACACCCCACCCGGCCCCCGCCCTCCACAAACCCGCCTCACCCCCACCGGCTGGCCCACCCGCACCGCCGGTCGCTAGTCCGGCCCACCGGCCGCCCCGCGCGTGGGGCCGACTCCTCCGGCACCCACCCGGTGGTTGGGGACGGTCGGGGTGATTAGGGTGTGGGGGTGTTCGTGGTGATCAGGTTTCGGGTGGTTGAGGGGGAGCAGGCGGCGTTCGCGGCGCGGTTGGAGGCGGCGGTCGACGTACTGCGGAAGCAGAAGGGGTTCGTGGCGGCCCAGACCGGGCGGAACGTGGACGACCCGGAGTTGATCGCGCTCAACCTGGAGTGGGACTCGATCGGGAACTACCGTCGCGCGCTGTCGCCGTACGAGGTGAAGGTGACCGCGGTGCCGCTCCTTTCGCAGGCCATCGACGAGCCCACCGCGTACGAGGACCTCGCCGAGTTGCTTCCGTAGCACGGATGCGACGAGGGCCCGGGTGGACCGATAGCCTGGACCCTTCCGTACTGCCAACTGTGTTCGTCACTGGAGTCGAAAAGTGCCCGTGGAAACCGTCGATGCCGTCGTCAGCCTCAGCAAGCGGAGGGGCTTCGTCTACCCGTGCGGCGAGATCTACGGCGGTACCAAGTCGGCCTGGGATTACGGACCGCTCGGTGTCGAGCTGAAGAACAACGTCCGGACCCAGTGGTGGCGGGCGATGGTGACCAGCCGTGACGACATCGTCGGCCTGGACTCCTCGGTGATCCTGCCGACCAAGGTCTGGGAAGCGTCCGGCCACCTGTCCGAGTTCGTCGACCCGCTGACCGAGTGCCAGTCCTGCCACAAGCGGTTCCGCGACGACCACCTGCGGGAGGACTTCGCCCGCCGCAAGAACAAGGACCCCGACGACGTCAAACTGGCGGAGATCGCCTGCCCGAACTGCGGCAACAAGGGCACGTTCACCGAGCCGCGGATGTTCAACGGCCTGCTGAAGACCTACCTCGGCCCGGTCGAGTCCGAGGAAGGGCTGCACTACCTGCGCCCGGAGACCGCGCAGGGCATCTTCGTGAACTTCGCGAACGTGATGGGCACCGCCCGGAAGAAGCCGCCGTTCGGCATCGCGCAGGTCGGCAAGAGCTTCCGCAACGAGATCACCCCGGGCAACTTCATCTTCCGGACCCGTGAGTTCGAGCAGATGGAGATGGAGTTCTTCGTCGCGCCCGGGTCGGACGAGGAGTGGCACGAGTACTGGCTGAAGACCCGCTGGGACTGGTACCTCGACCTCGGCCTCAACCCGGAGAACATGCGCTACTACGAGCACCCGCAGGAGAAGCTCAGCCACTACTCGAAGCGCACCGTCGACATCGAGTACCGGTTCAACTTCGGCGGCAAGGAGTTCGACGAGCTCGAGGGCATCGCGAACCGCACCGACTTCGACCTGTCCACGCACTCCAAGCACTCCGGCGCCGACCTGTCGTACTTCGACCAGGAGAAGGGCGAGCGCTGGACGCCGTACGTGATCGAGCCCGCGGCCGGCCTGACCCGTAACGTGCTCGCGTTCCTGCTCGACGCGTACACCGAGGACGAGGCGCCGAACGCCAAGGGCGGCGTGGACAAGCGCACGGTGCTGCGGTTCGACCCGCGGCTCGCCCCGGTCAAGGCGGCCGTGCTGCCGCTGTCCCGCAACGCCGACCTGTCGCCGAAGGCCAAGGAGCTCGCGCAGGAGCTGCGGAAGAACTGGAACGTCGACTTCGACGACGCCGGCGCGATCGGCCGCCGCTACCGCCGCCAGGACGAGATCGGCACGCCGTACTGCATCACCGTCGACTTCGACACCCTGGACGACCAGGCGGTGACGATCCGCGAACGTGACTCGATGAAGCAGGAGCGGGTCGCCCTCACCGAGGTCACCGGTTACCTCGCCCAGCACCTGGTCGGTTGCTGACGATGCGGTTTCTGTCGGGTCACAACGTGCGCTTCGGGCTGGCTGTGTTCGGCCTGTCCGCGGTCGCGGTATTCGGGCTCACCGCCTGCTCGGACGACGAGCCCGCGGCGAGCGACACCCCGGCGCCGTCCGCTCCGGCGAGCTCGAACGCGCCGATCCCGACCGCCTCGACGCCGTCGCTGACGCCGCTGCCGACCCCCTCGAAGCCGTGGCCGACGCCGAAGGTCACTGGTGCCCCGGAGAACGACGCACCGCTCGCCGAGCGGATCGAGTTCGCGATCGCCAAGCAGGCGCAGATCGCGGCCGGCAAGGCCGCCGCCACGACGGTGAAGTGCCCGGGCATCGCGGACGCCGAGAAGCAGGGCAAGCACGAGCTGACCTGCACGGTCACGTACGCCGGGAAGCCGTACACCGGCACGTTGGTCGTCGACGCGAAGACATACTCCGCGTCGTACAAGTTCACCTCCGAGTCGGTCGCGATCGTCAAGCCGAAGGTCGTCGACGCCGTACTGCGCAGCGCCCCCGGCGCGGCCAAGGTGACCTGCACGATGGATGATGTTGCCGTGGTCAAGCATTCCGGCGAGCCGATCGCGTGTGACGTCACCACGACGGCCAACGCGGTCGAGCCGTACAAGGCCCAGGTCTCCGGCAACGGGCAGGTCCTGGTGGCGAAAGCCTGACCATGCTGAAGCTGGGCAACCTCACGATCGACACGCCCGTGGTGCTCGCGCCGATGGCCGGCATCACGAACGCGGCGTACCGGCGACTCTGCGCGGAGCAGGGCGCCGGGCTGTACGTGTGCGAGATGATCACGTCGCGCGGCATCGTCGAGGGCGACCAGAAGTCGCTGGACATGCTGACGTTCGACGATCGCGAGACGGTCCGGTCGGTGCAGTTGTACGGCGTGGACCCGGTCTACATCGGTCGCGCCGTACAGATCCTGTGCGACCAGTACGGCGTCGCGCACATCGACCTGAACTTCGGCTGCCCGGTCCCGAAGGTGACGCGCAAGGGCGGTGGCGCTGCGCTTCCGTGGAAGCGGAACCTGCTGGGCGCGATTCTGCAGTCGGCTGTGCACGCTGCCACGCCGTACGGCGTGCCGGTGACGATGAAGACGCGGATCGGGATCGATCACGCACACCAGACGTACCTCGACGCCGGGCGGATCGCGGAGGAGTCGGGTGCTGCGGCGATCGGGCTGCACGGTCGTACGGCGGCGCAGGCGTACTCGGGTCAGGCGGACTGGAACACGATCGCCGAGCTCGTGCAGCACGTGAGCATCCCGGTGCTCGGCAACGGGGACATCTGGGAGGCCGGGGACGCGCTGCGGATGGTCGCGGAGACCGGGTGCGCAGGTGTGATCGTTGGTCGTGGATGTCTCGGTCGGCCGTGGTTGTTCCGCGATCTTGCGGTTGCGTTCGCTGGTGGTGAGGCGCTGAACCTGCCGACGCTCGGCGAGGTCGCGCGGGTGATGCGGCGGCATGGTGAGCTGCTGGCGGACCTGATGGGGGAGCAGCGCGGGTGGCGCGACTTCCGCAAGCACGTCCCCTGGTATCTCAAAGGCTTCCCTGCTGGTGGCGAGCTTCGCGCGGCCCTGGGCATGGTCGAGTCCCTGACCCAACTCGACGACCTGCTGGCCCAACTGGACCCGACCGTCCCCTTCCCGGTCGCCGAGCTGGGTGCACCCCGCGGACGCCAGGGCAGCCCCCGCGACCACATCGTCCTGCCCCAAGGCTGGCTCGACGACACCGACGGCCTAACCGCCGACCTGGCCGAAGCCGAACTAGGCATCTCCGGCGGCTGAACGGCGGTCGGTCCAAACGGACACCGCTGCGCGGCGGCTGTCCTGTTGGCCGCCTTCGGCGGCGCCGTGGACTGTGGATGCGGGTGGTGTGGTCGGCGGGTGAGCTGTGGGCGGGGGGCGCCGGCAAAGGGCACCGCTGCGCGGTGGCTGTTCTGTTGGCCGCCTTCGGCGGCGCCGTGCATCGTGGGCGCGGGTGGTGTGGTCGGCGGGTGAGCTGTGGGCGGGGGTGTGGCGCCGGCAAAGGGTCACCGCTGCGCGGTGGGTGTTGGACGTCGGCTGCCGATGGACATCGCCGACGAGGAATGCTGATTGTGCTCTCGCCTTCGATCACGCGGATTCGCAGATGCAGAGTTGAAGCGGCGAATCCACGGCAAATGGTCGACCGGACCAGTCGCCGAGGCGATCGACGAGCCGAAGGCCGCCGAGCGAGACGAGCAGCGGCAGCTCCTGCGGGAAGATGCTCCTGATTTCGAGCGGTGCGACGACGAAGTCGGGCTCGGAGTCGGTCGAGAGGTACCACGTTCCGCGGGTAACTTGCGCGGGCGCATCGTAGATCTCGGCGACATCGACGCTGACGTTGCCACGGTCGGGATCCACGAACGACAACGACCCCCGGGTGCGCCGTACGCCATCTGCCTCGGCAAGTAGGCGCACGCTCGGGTTGAAGACATCGAAGACGAACCGTGCTCCAGGTGCCAGGTGTCGTCGAACCGACCGGAAGCAGCTCACCAGATCCTCAGCCTCGTGCAGATGCAGTAGGGAATTGGCTGTGATGAACACGAAGTCGAACGTGCGGTCCAGATCGAAGGCCCGCATGTCGCCCTGCATCCATTCCACCGCTACACCACGCTCGTTCGCCTTACGCTGAGCCTCAGCCAGCATGTCTGACGAGAAGTCCAGGCCGACGCACGGATGCCCGTCGGACGCGATGGGGATCAGCTTGTGCCCGGTGCCGCACCCGAGTTCCAATACGCGCCCGCTTTGCCGATTGGCGTCGGCACGGTAGAAGTCGACTGCGGGCCCGCCGCCCGGGAACATCAGGTCGTACAGCCTCGCGTGCGAGTAGAACGCTTGACTCATTGAGCGCCGCCTCCGTTCCGGCTCATCCGCGGTTGGCCGTGGTGGACTGCTGATTCAAGCGTGTGCGCCGCCGGCATGTCTGCCGGTGGCTGCGTAGCAGGATACGAGCCTGAGTGCCGGTGGTTGCGGTAGCCGCGTCCGGTGCGCCTGATGTGCTTGATCGCGGTGTCGCGGTCTCGGTGCGGGCGCGCCTGCCGCTGGCGCAGTTGTTCCGCCGACCGCAGCCGCCTGGGTCCACGGTTCGCGCGCCGCTGGAGGCGGCCAGCAGAAGAGCCGCCGCGGAGCGGTGACCTTTGGGGGATCTCGGGTAGTTCGGGCCAGAATCTTGACAGAGTTAAGTAATAGTTCCAATATCCTATCGGATCCGGCTTTCGGATCAGATCAGCAGAGAGGTCAACCGCTCATGACCAGATCCGTACGGAACAGGGGACTGCGACGTGTGCTCGTGGGGCTTGCCGTTGCCGGGTTGCTTCCGGCCGGTTTGACTGCGACGTCGTCCGCCGTACCTTTGCCGCGCGAGACGACCGCCACGGTGAGCGCCACCGGTGGGCCGGCGGGGGACAAGGCGCTGAAGCCCTACATGGGGTGGAGTAGCTACAGCATGCAGGTGTACTCGGGGAACGGGCAGAGCTGGATCTCCGCGGAGCGGCTGAAGGCTCAGTCCGACGCGATGCACGAGAAGCTCCAGCCGTACGGGTACGAGTACATCAACGTCGACGCCGGGTGGAACGGCGACGTCGACGGGTACGGCCGGCCGGTGCCGAGCACGACGCTGTACCCGGACGGCCTGCAGGCCGTGATCGACCACATCCACGGCAACGGCCAGAAGATCGGGCTGTACGGCATCCCGGGCATCAGCAAGTCGCTCATCGACGCGAACCTGCCGGTGTACGGCGCTCCGGAGTGCCGGACCGGGGACCTGCCCGTGCAGCCGCTGACGAAGGCCGACTACTGGGGGATCGGCTTCAAGATCGACTTCTCGAAGCCATGCGCGCAGAAGTACATCGACTCGATCGCCGACCTGTACGGCGCGTGGGGCATCGACTTCCTGAAGTTCGACAGCGTGACGCCGGGCTCGGGGATCAGCGACCTGTCGCTGGACGCCCGTGATGACGTGAAGGCGTGGTCGCAGGCCCTTGCCAAGCACGGCATCTGGCTCGAGCTGTCCTGGGCGCTCGACATCAACTACGCCGACTACTGGAAGCAGTACGCCAACGGCTGGCGGATCGACTGGGACGTGGAGTGTTACTGCCCGGGGCAGGCGCTGACGACCTGGCAGAACATCGCACGGCTGTTCCCGAAGCTGGCCGACTGGTGGCGGCATGGCGGACCGGGCGGCTGGAACGACCTCGACTCCCTGAACGTCGGCAACGGCCAGATGGACGGTCTGACGCGCGACGAGCGTCGTACGGCGGCAACACTGTGGGCCGTGTCAGCCGCGCCGATGTACATCGGGAACGACATGACCAACCTCGACTCGTACGGCCTCGAGCTGCTGACGAACCGTGAGGTGATCGCGGTCAACCAGGCCGGGCGGCCGGCGCAACCGCTGTCGACGAAGACGAACCGGCAGGTCTGGTTCTCGCTCAACCCCGACAACTCCTACACCGTTGCCCTGTTCAACCTCGGGCAGACCGACGCGGACATGACGGTGAACTGGGCGGATCTCGGCCTGGACGGCGCCGCGACGGTGCGGGACCTCTGGGCGAAGAAGGACCTGGGGCAGTTCGCGTCCGGCTTCACCGCGAACGACGTGCCGATTCACGGCGTACGCCTGCTGAAGGTGACACCGCAGAAGAACTCGGGCATCCGGGTCAACGACGACGACCTGCGGGTGACGTACGACGGCGCCTGGGAGCGCAACGCCAACCACGAGGTGCCGGCCGTGTCCGAGCCGCTGACCGTCGCGGTGACCGACTCGTCGGCGAAGTCGTCCGCGACGACCAGCGACATCGGCACCCGGACGATCGAGGTGAACAACGACAACTCGCAGATTGTCTACACCGGTTCGTGGAGCCGCAGCACCGGTCGCGGGCTCGGCGACTACCAGGACGACGTGCAGTACACCGAGACCAACGGCGACGCGTTCTCGTACAGCTTCGTCGGGACCGGCGTCGACTACGTGACCGAGAAGCACAACTCGCAGGGCGATGTCGAGATCTACATCGACGGTCAGCTCAAGGAGACCGTGAGCACCTACCAGGCGGACGGGCGCGGCGCGCAACAGGTCGTGTACAGCATCTCGGACCTGCCGAACGGGACGCACACGATCCGCGGCGTGAAGAAGTCCGGTCAGTTCATGCTGCTGGACAAGCTGAACGTCCGGCAGCAGAGCCTGCTGAACCCGGACACCGCGACCTTCGACAAGAACGCTCCGGCCGACGTCAGCGTCCAGATCGGCCGCGATCCGGGCGAGCTGGTCGGGATCTCGAAGGGAGGCCAGGAGCTCGTCAAGGGAACCGACTACACGGTCGACGGAAACGTCGTGACGATCAAGGCGGCGTACCTTGCGACCCAGTCGGTCGGGAGTAAGGCGCTGGACTTCAGGTTCCGTGGTGACTACCGCGACGACGTGCACTTCGCGACGGCGAACGGCGCGGCGGTCGAGTTCGCCTTTCAGGGCACCGGGGTCGAGTGGATCACGGCGCTCGGTCCGGACCAGGGCGAGGCCGACGTCTACCTGGACGGGAAGCTCGTTCGGAGGGTCAACCTGCACAACGATGCGCGGGTGACGGCGCGGCAGGTCTTCACCACCTCGGTGAAGAACGGCTCGCACACCCTGCGGATCGTCAAGGTGTCGGGCGACGTACTGCGCAACGACACGATCCGCTACACGACCGCCAAGTAGAACTGGAACAGCGTGCCCGCTGCCGACGATCTCTCGGCGGCGGGCACGCTGGTCTGGGGATCACGGCCAGGTTGCCTCGGTGACCTGGCCGCCGTGGATGTCCACGGTGAGCTGGACGGGACCGTCCGGCCGGACATACAGCTCGTAGGTGCCGGTCGGGACGGCGTCGAAGACGGCCGAGTACATCAGCGTGCCGTCCGCTACCGGCCGGGGCACGACCGCGACGTGCGGCAAGTGGTGGCCGTGCCCGTGCCCGTGCCCATGTCCGTGTCCGTGCCCATGCCCGAATTCGTGCTCGTGCTGCGTCGTACCTCCGGAGGGGCGGAGCTCGATCTCCTGGTCCTCGAGGTCGGCCGGCAGGTCGATGACGAGGGCGCCGACGTCCCCGCCGATGTCCAGCAGCACCGAGGAACCCTTACCCGCATGAGGATTCTCCACCGCGTTGTTGCCCGTCATGACGCGGCCGGCGTGCCGGGTGTGGACTGGTAGCCACCCGCGGGCGTGCCGAGGTACGGGAACCGGTCCAGCAGGGGCGGGTTCGTGTTCGACGTACCGTCCTTGATCGCCGAGGCCGCGCCATCGGGTTTGTACGACGGGTCGACCAACGGGATCGTGAGTCCGGCGACCGCGCGCAGCTCGACTGTGACAACGTCGTCGATCAGCCTGCGCCCGTTGGGGAATCCGGCCGGGTCGCCCGCCACCAGACCGAGCGGGTTCGGCGACGAGGTCGGCGGCACGGCCACGTTCAGGCGCAGCAGGTCGGCCTGGACCGGGCCGGTGAAGTTCTGGAAGCCGGGGACGACGCCCTTCGGGATGCCGGTCAGCAGGATCGCGGCGAGGTCGGCGCGGTCCTTCTTGTACGCCGCCAGGTTCGGGAACACGCCGGGGTAGAGCACCGGCAGCAATCCGGCGAGCTCGGGTTTGGCGACGTACTTGGCGAACCGCTTGTCCTCCGACGGCGGCCGGCTGTTCCACCGGTCCTTGTCGGCCATCGGCACGATCACCTCGTTGAACAGCGGGTTCGCCAGCCGCGACACCTGCCGGTAAGGGCCGTGCCACATCCGGGTGCCGCGTTCGCCGTCGATCAGCGCGGACTGCCGGCGGCTCGCGCTCGCGTAGACCCCGATGACCGACTTCGGGTCGAGTACGTCGGTCGGCCGGCGGCCGTCCCGGGTCAGGTCGGTGATCGGGACCTGCAGCGCGATGGTGTGCACGTTCGAACCCTGCAGCCCGTTGACACCGACTGCTGCCGCGGACGGGATCAGGTGTGCCATCTGGAACGGGCGGAGCGTGCCCAGGTCGAAGATGCTGCCCAGGTCGGCGTAGAACGCGTCGGCGCGCTGACCGGCGAACACCTTGCGGTTGCGGCCGATCGTGTGGACGGCCTTGGCGGCCAGCCTTGCGTAGTCCGGCGTACTGCGGACTCCGACGTTGACCGGGGGAGCGGCCAGGTCGCGGGCGAGGATCCGGGACTTGCCGTTCTCGACCCGGGTGACCGAGTAGGACTGCGGCCGGTTCCAGTTCGAGTCCCGCAGCGAGGTGATCGGGCCGGTGTTGTACAGGAACGTCTTCTTGTTCCGGATCCGGGCCTGGAAGCGGAACTGGTAGCTGATGTCGGCCTTGCCGGTCCCGCGGTTGGAGATGTGGATCTGGTACAGCACGTCGTCGCCGAACTCGTAGAAGTTCGGCCCGCCGTACGGGAGCTGGAACGGGATGAAGTTGGCGATGATCGTCACGGTGTCCGGCTGGTCCGGGCTGACGAACGCGTAGGTGTCGGTGTTGTCGGCGACCGGGTCCTTCGAGATCTCCGGTGCCTCACGGTGCGAAGACATGGCAGCTCCTCCCGATCACTTCGTCGTCACGCCGGCCAGCCGGCCGGCGAGCTCGCGATCGGTCACCAGCACTTCGCGCTCCCCGACCATGATCGCCATCCGCCCCGACCGGACGTCCTTCACGTGTACGACGAACGACTCGGCCCCCGCCAGGTCCGCCGCAGTCAACTGCTCCACGCCACCTTCAGCCCCGTGCCCCGTCAGCACCTTCGCCCCGGCCACCGCCCCCACAGCAGCCGCCGCGGTCCCCGCACCCGCGAACACCAAGAACCCCCGCCGGGTCGCGTCACTCATGCTCTTCCTCCCATCAACTGAACTGACGCAGACCCTTCGGAGCCACCCCAGGACCAGATGGGTACGAATGTGAACCGCCCAAAGACAAGTACTGGTCAGCCGACGTGGTCGGAGCGGTGGGTGACGAGTTCCAGGACGCGGGCTGATGGTTCGGCGGTGTCGGCGATGATGGTGAGGGTGTCGTCGTTCCACTCGTATGTCCAGCCGTCGGGCCGGGCCGGGAAGAGGCTCCTGACCTCACACCGCGGTAGTCGCAGATCTACCTGGGACCGTTCAGCAGAGCGGTGCCATACCGTGAGGTACGACGTTGCGGGCCCCTGCAGCCCGAGCGCCACCCACTCGTCGGTCCAGCCGGGCAGGCCCAGCGGCCAGAAGGGGACCAGTCGTGGCAGGTGGGGCAGCACGGTCCGATGGGCGGCCAGAGCCGAGCGGACCAGGTCGAGCTCGGCCTGGGTCATGCGGTCCAGGTGGCCGGACAGGTACATGCGGCCGAGGATGCCGTTGACCAGGCAGAGGGTGAACTCCTCGCGCGACATCCCGGTCTGCGGATAGGCCCAGTTGCCGGCTTGCTCGGGCAGCACGGAGGCCGGCGCCGCGGCCGCGATCGTTGCGTAGAGCAACGGATCCTGCTGGTCGGAGGTCGACTGCAGGTGCAGTCGGGAGAGCATCGCGTAGTCCATCCGCAACGCGCCGGACCCGCAGTTCTCGAGCAGCAGCCGGGGATGTCGTGCCTGGACGTCGTCCAGCCAGTCCAGCAGTGCTCGCTGGTGCTCCAGCAGGCCTTGCCCGAGCGACTGTCCGTCGGAGTCGGTGCCCGGTCCGGTCATGGTGTTGTTGTCCAGCTTGAAGAACCCGATCCCGTAGTCGGCCACCAACCGGTCGACGGTGTCGTCGAGGTGCCGGCGGGCCGCGGGGCTGCGGAGGTCGAGGAGGTGCCGGCCGTTCTCTGCGACCCGGACACCGCGCCGGCTGAGGAATGCGTCGTCCGGCAGGTCACGTGCCAGCGGCGAGTCCACGCCGACGACTTCGGGTTCGAGCCAGAGTCCGGGCACCATACCGGACTTGTGGATGCGGTCGATGACTTCGCCGAGCCCGCCCGGGAAGCGGGTGGTGGACGGCTGCCAGGCGCCGACAGTGCTCCACCAGTTGCCCTCGGCGTACCAGCCGGCGTCGATGCAGAAGTACTCCGCCCCGACTGCTGCCGCGGCGTCGATCAACGGGAGCAGCCGCTCGGTTGTCGGATCCCCCATCAGGGTGTTCATGTAGTCGTTGAAGATCACGGGCAGCTTGTCGTCGGCGGAACGGCGCCGCCGGATGGCGCGGCGCTGCCGGGTCAGCGCGGCGAAGGCGCCGTCGCGGTCACTGGCCGCAACGAGCGACACTGGCACGGTCGTGAACGGGCGGTCCGCGGTAATGGTCGCCGTCCACTGGTGCTCTTGATCGGTAGGTCCGCTGAGCAGCAGGTAACCGCCGCGCGGGGTCTCGCCGATCTCGTAGTGCCAGGGCCCGTTGTGCTCGATCTGCCAGCCCAGCGCGTACCCGTCGCGCTCCAGAACGCCGGTGGGAAGGTGCTCGCCGGTGGACCACGATCCCCGGCTCGTCACCGCGTACTGCGTGCGCGGTGGCGGATGGTGCGGCGGGCGCTGGATGTCGGGCAGTCCGATCTCGCGCAGCGGCCGGACGGACCACCTGCTCTCGGCCATCCAGTCGTTGTCGCCGGACATCAGGTCGAAGTCGACCGAGTCGGTTGCGACGACGACCGACGACAGGCTGGTCAGCTCGAGGATGCCGGGGCCGGTCAGCCGGGCCTCGGTCCAGGTGCGTACTCCGTCGGTCGCCTCGAAGTAGCTGGTGATCTGAAGCCCGGTCGTCGCGTCCTGCTGCACGATGCGGAGACTGCTGCCGGTGGCTTCGTGACTCGTGTAGCGCAGCCGGTGGCCGATGACTGTGCCGACGTGGCGGTGGGTGCTGACGGTGCGGCCGTGACCGAGCGCGGACACCTCGACGAGTGGTTGGTCGACCGGTCCGGTCGACGCCTCAGCATCCCAGTGCACGGATTCCAGCCGGACCGGGCCGTCGTCGAGACTGAACGTCAGCGTCAGGTTCGCGGTGCGCCAGGCGAAGGGCATTCAGCACTCCTCAGAGATCGGGGATGGGTTCGTGGCCGGGTGGTCGTTGGCGGAGGTAGTCCTCGACGCCGAACAGGTGGGCGGCCATGCGGACGCGAGCCCGCTCGGGGTCGCGACTGTCCAGGGCGTCGAGGATCGCCCGGTGCTCGCCGTGGGTGGCTTGGTCGGCGCCTTCCTGACTGATCGAGCGCCACAGGCGGTCCCGGGTGGTCCGGCCGCCGAGGCCCTCGATCAGGGCCGCCAGCACGGGGTTGCCGGATGCCTGGGCGATGACGCGGTGGAACGCGATGTCGTTGTCGATCAAGGCCTCGTGGTCCGGCACGCCGTCGATCAGTTCGGCCTCGGTCCGGCGCAGGATCTCGTCCGCCGCGGCGAGTGCTTCGTCGCTGATCCGGGTCGCCGCCAGTCCGGCGGCCTGAGTCTCCAGCATTCGACGTACGGCGTGCAGGTGGTGAACGCCGCTGTGGTCCTGCAAGTCCACCACGAAACCCACCGGTGCCAGCAGCAACGAGGGGTCGAGGGCGGTGACGTAGGTGCCGTCGCCCTGACGGGTCTCCAGCACGCCCATGATGGACAGCGCGCGGACGCCTTCGCGCAGCGGACCGCGGGAGACTCCCAAGGCCTCGGCGAGGTCCTTCTCGATCGGCAGCCGGTCGCCTGGCCGGAGCGCGCCGTCGACGATCAGCTTCTTGATGCCTTGGACGACGACGTCGGTCTGCGAAACACCGATCGTCATGCCACCGACTCCGCGCCGTCCCGCGAAGCCCAGTAGGACCCGGTCGGGAAGGTGTACGTCGCGAGTGACGGCCGGTGCATCTCGGCGCTGTAGCCGGGCATCGAGGGCAGCAGGTAGGCCCCGTCCCGGACCACGCACGGGTCGGTGAAGTGCTCGTGCAGGTGGTCGACGTACTCGGTGACGCGGCCGTCGAGGGAGGCGGAGACCGCCACGTAGTCGAAGATCGCGAGATGCTGGACCAGCTCGCACAGGCCGACTCCGCCGGCGTGCGGGCACACGGGCACGTCGAACGAGGCGGCCAGCAGGTAGACGGCGAGGACTTCGTTGACGCTGCCCAGCCGGGCGGCGTCGAGCTGGCAGTAGTCGATCGCGCCGGCCTGGAACAGTTGCTTGAACAGGAGCCGGTTCATGCCGTGCTCGCCGGTCGCGACGCCGATCGGCGCGACCGCACGCCGGATCGCCGCGTGGCCGAGAATGTCGTCGGGATGCGTCGGCTCCTCGATCCACAACGGGTTGAACGGCGCCAGTGCCCGGACCCAGTCGATCGCCTCCGGCACGTCCCAGACCTGGTTCGCGTCGATCATCAGGTGCCCGTCGTGGCCGAGCACCTCGCGGGCGATTCCGCACCGGCGGATGTCGTCGGTCAGGTCGGCGCCGACCTTGAGCTTGACGTGCTTGTAGCCCGCGGCCACGGCCTCTTCGCAGAGCCGGCGCAACTTGTCGTCGGAGTACCCGAGCCAGCCCGCCGACGTGGTGTAGCACGGGTACCCGCCGGCCTCGAGCTCCTTGATCCGCTGCGCCCGGCCAGGCTCGCGGTCGGCGAGCAGGGCGATCGCCTGCTCCGGCGTGAGCACGTCCGACAGGTACCGCAGGTCGGCCGCCGCGACCAGTTCCTCGGGTGACATGTCGGCCAGGAGTCGCCACAGCGGCTTCCCGGCGCGTCGGGCGGCCAGGTCCCAGACCGCGTTCATGACGGCGGCCAGCGCCAGATGGACGACGCCCTTGTCCGGCCCGAGCCAGCGCAGCTGCGTGTCCGACTGGAGCTCCCGGTAGATCCCACCCAGATCGGCGCTGAGCTCGTCGACGTCCCGCCCGACCAGTGCACGGCCGCGCTGTTCCGCGGCCGCGACGCACAGGTCGTTGCCGCGCCCGATCGTGAAGGTGAAGCCGTGTCCGGCCAGCGCCGGGTCGTCGGTGTGCAGTACGACGTACGCGGCCGAGTAGTCGCCGTCCTTGTTCATCGCGTCGGAGCCGTCGCGGGTGAGCGAGGTCGGGAAACGAACGTCGACGACCTCGACCGACGTGATGCGTGGCATGAGACCCCCTGTGCTCCGATAGGTAAGATGATTTGGCATCCAGATGCGGCTCAGTATGGACCATCTGCCGTCACAGCGCTACGATCCCCAGAATTCGTATGACGATTAAGCACCATCACACTCGATGGAGGCCTGGGATGAGCGACCTGGTGGGCTCGGACCGGACGGATGGGTCCTCGCTGCGCTACGACCGGCCGGCCGGAACCTGGCTGGAGGCGTTGCCGCTCGGCAACGGGCGGATCGGGGCGATGTGCTTCGGCGGGGTCGGAGCCGACCGGATCGGCCTGAACGACGAGACCTGCTGGTCCGGCGGTCCGGAGACGGCGCGGAGGCTGTCGGAGCCGCTCGGCGCCGTCGGAGCCGAGGCCGTGCAGGCAGTCCGCTCGGCTCTGGCCGCCGGCGACCTCCGGCGCGCGCATCAACTGGCCGGTGGATTCCATTCCGGCTACTCGCAGGCGTATCTGCCGCTCGGCGATCTGCTGCTGGACGTCGCGGTCGGCGGCTCCACGCCGGCTGCCGAGGAGGTGACGCAGTACCGCAGGCGGCTCGACCTCGACACCGCGACGGCGGTGGCGGAGTACGAGATCGGGGGAGTGGCCGTCCGGCAGGACGTGTTCGTGAGCGCACCGGCCGGGGTGCTCGTGCTGCGAATGACTGCGTCGAAACCGGCTGCGCTCAGCGTGACCGCGCGGCTCACCTCGCAGTTGCGATCGCGACCGCACCTGGTCGCCGACGGGGCCGGTCTGCTGCTTCAGGCTCCGGCCGATGTCGCCCCGCCGCATCGCGACGTGCCGGAGCCGATCCGGTACTCCGACGGCCCGGATCGCGGGATGGCAGCGGCGATCGCGTTGCGCGCACGGACCGATGGTGCGGTGGCCGCCGACGAGTCCGGTCTGACCATCCGTGGAGCCGGCGAGCTGATGCTGATCCTCTCCACCGCGACCGGGTACGACGGTCCGTCAGCTGTGCCGACCCGGACGGCGGAGGAGTGCTGGGCGGCCGCCGACGAGAAGGTGCGCGCCGCACTCGGCCGTGAGTACGGCGAACTGGCCGCCGAGCACACCGAGGACCACCAGGGGTTGTTCCGCCGCGCGTCGCTCGAGCTGGCCGGTCCCGCGGACGTGGCGGATCTGCCCACCGACGTGCGGTTGTCCCAGCACGGCGACGACCCCGCGCTGGCCGCGCTGGTGTTCAACTACGGCCGCTACCTGATGATCGCCGGCTCGCGCCCCGGCGGGCTGCCGACCAATCTGCAGGGGATCTGGAACGACATCCTCCGGCCGCCGTGGAGCTCCAACTTCACGGTCAACATCAACACCGAGATGAACTACTGGCCGGCCGAGACGACGAATCTTTCCGAATGCCATGAGCCGCTGCTCGACCTCGTCGGCCACCTCGCCGAGGCAGGCCGCAGTACGGCGAGAGAGCGGTACGGCTGCGGCGGCTGGACGGCTCACCACAACGCCGACGCGTGGTGCTGGACGCTTCCGGTCGAGGGAGACCCCCGGTGGTCGAACTGGCCGATGGCCGGCGCCTGGCTGGTCCGCCACCTCTGGGACCACTACGCGTTCACCGGCGACCTGGAGTTCCTCGAACGGGCCTGGCCGGTGCTGCGGGGCGCCGCGGAATTCTGCCTCGACTGGCTGGTCGAGCTGCCGGACGGGAGTCTGGGCACGTCGCCGTCCACGTCGCCGGAGAACGACTACCTCGCCGACGACGGCAAGCCCGCGTCGGTCACGGTCTCGGCGACGATGGACCTGGCGCTGATCGCTGACCTGTTCGACCGGTGTGCGCAGACCGCCGGACTGCTCGGGTTGATCGATCCATTGGTGGAGCGACTCGTGCTGGCCCGCAAGCGGATCCCGGACCCGCCGATCGGTGGCCAAGGGCAACTGCAGGAGTGGGCCGCGGACCTGCCCGAGGAGGACCCGCACCACCGGCACATGTCGCATCTCGTCGGCCTGCACCCCGGCGATGCGATCACACCGGACGGCACACCGGCCCTCGCGGCCGCGGCAGCCCGCACGCTCGACCTCCGGGGCGATCAGGCCACCGGCTGGTCGCTGGCCTGGAAGATCAACCTGCGGGCCCGGCTGCGCGACGCGGCCGGGGCGCATCGGCTGGTGCGTGCCTTTCTGAGCCCAGCCGACGACACCTCGACGGACTACGTGGGCAGCGGCGCGGGGGTCTATCCGAACCTGTTCTGCGCGCACCCGCCGTTCCAGATCGACGGCAACTTCGGAGCGACCGCGGGGATCGCGGAGATGTTGCTGCAGAGCCATACCGGCGAGATCGAGGTGCTGCCGGCCCGGCCGGACGACTGGCCGATGGGCCGGGTGACGGGCCTGCGTGCCCGTGGCGGCGTCACCGTCGCCATCGCCTGGAACACCGAGGGCATCGACGTGGTGCTCACCGCGGATCAGGACCAGGAACGCGTCGTCCGCTACGGCGGCGAGCGGGTCATGGTCCAGCTGAGAGCCCGCACCGCCCACCGTCTCAGCTTGAGCTGACCGGGCCGAGGAAGGAGGAGACCCTGATGGCAGTCCTGACCAGCATCCCGCCGCCCGTCGGCGAGGCACCACCGCAACAGCGTCGGCGCCGGCGTCGTGAACGCACCACTCTCACCGGTCTGCAACGGAGTCTGCGCCGGCACTGGACGCTCTATCTCCTGATGATCGTGCCGCTCACCTGGTTCGTGGTGTTCAAGTACATCCCGATGTCGAACGCCGTCCTGGCGTTCAAGAACTACAACGTGGTGGCCGGCATCTGGGGTAGCGAGTGGATCGGCTGGCGCAACTTCCAGTTGTTCTTCGAAAACCCGGTGTTCTGGAACCTGCTGAAGAACACCTTCCTGCTGTCGGTCTACACGGTGGCCGCCAGCTTCCCGCTCGCGATCATCCTCGCGCTCGCACTGAACGAGGTCCGCACCGGGTTGTTCAAGAAGACCGTCCAGCTGGTGACGTACGCGCCGTACTTCATCTCCACCGTGGTCGTCGTCTCGATGACGATCCTGGTGCTGTCGCCGCGGCTGGGCATCGTCAACGAGGGGCTCGGGTTCTTCGGCGTACCGGCGGTGGACTTCCTCGGGAATCCGGACTACTTCCGGCACATCTACGTCTGGTCGGACGTCTGGCAGACGACCGGGTACTCGGCGGTGATCTACCTCGCGGCCCTGGCCGGGATCGATCCGGCGCTGCACGAGGCCGCCAAGGTCGACGGCGCCGGACGGCTCCGGCGGATCATGCACGTGGACCTGCCCGGCATCATGCCGACCGCGGTGATCATCCTGGTGCTTGCTGTCGGCAACATCATGGCGATCGGGTTCGAGAAGGCCTTCCTGTTCCAGAACCCGCTGAACCTCAGTGAGTCCGAGATCATCGCCACCTACGTGTACAAGACCGGACTGCTGAACGCCGACTTCAGCCTGGCCACTGCCGTCGGTCTGTTCAACTCCGTCATCAACCTGGTTCTGCTGCTGGGGGTCAACATGATCGCCAAGCGCATCACCGGAAACGGACTGTGGTCATGAGCGCCGGGAGCGAGACCGCGACGCGGGTGAGCGCGCGGAAGGAGCGCCGCGCGTCTCGGGCTCGGCGGATCCGGGAATCGCGCACGGACCGGATCTTCATGTTCTGTGTCTATCTGCTGCTGGCGGTGTTCCTGGCGGTGGTTCTGATGCCGCTGCTCTACATCGTGGCGAGTTCGTTCAGCAGCCCCGAGGCAGTGTCGGCCGGCCGGGTGCTGTTCTGGCCGGTGGAGTTCTCGCTGCGCGGGTACGACGCGGTGTTCGAGAACCCGCAGATCCTCCGCGGCTACGCGAACTCGTTGTTCTACACGGTCGTCGGCACGATCGTCAGTGTCGTGATGACGATCGCGATCGCGTATCCGATGTCGCGCCGTACGCTGGTCGGGCGAAACCTGGTGATGAGCCTGATCGTGTTCACCATGCTGTTCACCGGCGGGCTGATCCCGACGTACCTGGTGGTCCAGCAGGTCGGGCTGCTCGACACCCGGTGGGCGCTGATCGTCCCGCAGGCCATCGGGGTCTGGCAGGTCATCATCGCCCGGACGTACTTCCGCACCGTGATCCCGGACGAGCTGGCCGAGGCCGCCCAGCTGGACGGCTGCGGCGACCTGCGGTTCCTGTGGTCGGTGGTGATTCCGCTGGCCAAGCCGATGATCGCGGTGGTCGCGCTGATGTACGCGATCACGCAGTGGAACTCGTACTTCGACGCGCTGATCTACCTGAAGAACCCGGACCTGTTCCCGCTGCAGCTCGTGCTGCGCAACATCCTGATCCTCAACACCTACAGCGGCGGCGCGATCGACGCTTCCGTCGTCCTCCAACGGCAGCAACTGGCCGATCTGCTCAAGTACTCGCTGATCGTCGTGGCCAGTGTGCCAGTGCTGCTCATCTACCCGTTCGTGGCGCGCTATTTCACCAAGGGAATCATGATCGGCGCCGTCAAGGGCTGATCCTTCGCACCATCTCTACCCCCTGTGAGGGACAACATGACAACTCAGCTCAGGAGAACCAGATCGGCGGCGGTCGCCGGGCTCTGCGTGCTGGCACTCGCCCTGGCCGCGTGCAGCGGGTCTGGCACGACCGCGGAGGAGAGCAAGCCGCTGCCCACCGTGACCGGCAACCCGGCCGTGACACTGGACGTCTTCGCACCCCAGGCCGCGGACTGGAACCTGGCCACGAACGACTTCACCCAGAAGGTCAAGAAGCAGTTCAACATCAGTTTCAAGTGGCAGACCACCACGTTCGACGGCGGGCCGGCCAAGGAGAAGCGGCAGATCTCGCTGGCCAGCGGTGACTACCCGGACCTGTACCTGCTGATCCCGTGGGTCGACCAGTTCACCCCGGCCGAGCTGCTCAAGCTGGGCAACCAGGGTGTCCTCGTACCGCTGAACCAGCTGATCGACCAGTACGGGCCGAACATCAAGAAGGCCCTCGACGCGGAGCCGGAGTGGAAGGCGATGGCGACCGCGCCGGACGGCAAGATCTACGGCATGCCGCAGTGGGTGGACTGCTACCACTGCTCGTACCAGGGCAAGCTGTGGATGAACACGGCCTGGCTGAAGAAGCTCGGACTCGAGCAGCCGAAGACCACCGAAGACATGCGCAAGGTGCTGCAGGCCTTCAAGACCCAGGACCCGAACGGGAACGGGAAGGCCGACGAGATCCCGCTCAGCGCGAGCGTGCGAGACGCACTGATCCCGTACTTCATGAACGCCTTCATCTACAACCCGCAGGGCACCAGCGGCAACAACAACTCGACCCTGGTCCTGAAGGACGGCAAGGTCGACCTGCAGGCCAACAAGGACGGCTGGCGTGAGGGTCTGGCGTACATGAACTCGCTCTACAAGGAGGGCCTGATCGACAAGGGCGCCTTCACCCAGAACCCGGACGCGCTGCAGCAGCAGGGTGACAGCGGCAAGGAGCCTCTCCTCGGCTCGGCGGCAGTGCTGCACCTGGGCATCGCGGTCAGCAACCTGCCTGACGGTCGGCAGAAGCAGTACGACGCCGTTCCGCCGCTCACCGGACCGAAAGGGGTGAACCACACCGGGTACAACTTCCCGAGCGCGCCGGGTGCGACGTTCGTGCTGACGAACAAGGCCACCCAGGAGGAGCAGATCCAGGCGATCAAGCTGCTCGACTACATCTTCACCGACGAAGGGCAGATGAACGCCTTCTGGGGCACCGAGGGCAAGACCTGGGTGAGACCACAGCCCGGAGACGTCGCGCTCGACAAGTCGCTGAAGCCGACGTTCAAGGTGATCCCGCAGCCAGAGGGCGGTACTCCGCCGAACTCCGGGTGGCAGGCGCTGGCGCAGTACAACAACACCGAGAAGTACCGCAACTCCGAGGCGATCGCGACCGACATCTACAGCCCGGCCGGGTACGAGCGGCGGTTGTTCGAGGCAACCAAGCTGTACGAGGGCAAGGAGGACAAGTCGCTGATCTACCCGTACTGGAAGGTGTGGATCGACCCGTCCCTGGCCGGTGAGGTCGCCACCTTGCAGACCAACATCGAGAACTACGTGCAGCAGAACGCCCTGCAGTTCATCACCGGCTCGAAGAACATCGACAGTGAGTGGGACTCCTACGTGAAGGGCCTGGAGGGCCTCGGCCTGAAGCGTTACCTCGAGATCCAGCAGGCCGCCTACGACAAGATGCCCAACAAGTAGGTCAACCGTGAGCCGGCCGGAGTGGACCGGCCGGCTCACCCTCCCATCACCGACCAGGAGCGACCAGTGCTGTTCGACGCAACGTTCGAGTCCCTGTCCACGTTCGAGTGCCCGGACTGGTTCCGGGACGCGAAACTCGGCATCTGGTCGCACTGGGGACCGCAGTCGGTGCCGCGGTACGGCGATTGGTACGCGCGCAACATGTATCGGGAAGGCTCCGACCAGTACCGGTACCACCTGCGGACCTACGGACACCCGTCGCAGTTCGGCTACAAGGACGTCATACGGCAGTGGAGGGCGGAGCGGTTCGATCCGGATGCCCTGATGGACCAGTTCGTGGCCGCGGGCGCCCGGTACTTCGTGGCGCAGGCCGTGCACCACGACAACTTCTTCAACTACGAGTCGTCGGTGAATCGCTGGAACTCCGCGAAGATCGGGCCGGGCAAGGACATCCTGGCTTTGTGGAAGGCTGCCGCGGACGAGCGCGGACTGCCGTTCGGGATCACCGAGCATCTCGGCGCCGCGTTGGGGTGGACGGCGGTCAACAAGGGCAGTGACCAGCATGGGCCGCTCGCCGGCGTGCCGTACGACGGCGCCGATCCCGCCAACCTGGACCTGTACCTCGACAACAGCCGCTACCTGCCCGAGCGGGATGTCGAGGTTCCGGACCCGTGGTACTGCGACGATGCCGAGTGGCACAAGTACTGGCTCGAGTCGGTCACCGAGATGATCGACCGCTACCAGCCCGACCTGCTGTACTCCGACGGGCCGCTGCCGTTCGGCGAGGTCGGATACGCACCGGGGCTCAGCGCGGTCGCACGTCTCTACAACACCAGCGCGCAGATTCACGGAGCGAACCGGGCCGTCTACCAGCAGAAGGACCGTCGGCCCGAGGTGAGCGCGGTCGGTGTGCTGGACATCGAACGGAGTCAGACTCCCGGCATCTATCCGGCGCCGTGGCAGACCGATACCTCGGTCGGCGACTGGTTCTACAACGTCCGCGACGTCTACAAGACCGCGGGACACGTGATCGAGATGCTCGTCGACATCGTGTCGAAGAACGGCAACCTGTTGCTCAATGTGCCGCAGTTGCCGGACGGCACGCTCGATGTCGAGTGCACGCAATTGCTCGACGACCTCGGTACGTGGATCCGGGTGTGCGGCGAAGGCATCTACGGCACGAGACCCTTCCGCGTGTTCGGCGAAGGGCCGTCGGGTGTGGTCATCCGTGGATTCACCGAAGACCGGGTGAACTGGACGAGCTCCGACTTCCGCTTCACGCGCAAGCACAACACCCTCTACGCGTTCCAGATGGGTTGGCCGGACGACGGCCGCGCCGTGATCCGCAGCCTCGCCGACCATGAGGTGGTGAGCGGCGTCCGCCTGCTCGGCCATGGTCGCGTTCCCTTCGAGCAGGCGCACGGAATTCTGGTGGTCCGGCTGCCCGAGGCACGTCCGGTCGATGTCGCGAACTGCCTCGCTGTCGACCTCCGCGTCGGCTGACATGAATGGATTGCTGCGCACTGTCCGTGCGTCGGGCGGTCGAACGAGGCTGTCGGATGGGCCGGCCAGGCATCGATGGTTGCTCAGCGCTCGCTATCTTCGCAGCCTCAGCGCCGACAACCTGCTGCGGCCCTACCGGGCCGAGGCCGGTCTGTGGAGCTACTCCGGCTCGTGGGGCACGACGGTGGGCGGTGTGTCGCCCGATGGCCCGGAGACGTGGCACTGGGGATGGGAGTCGCCGACCTGCGATCTGCGCGGCCACATCCTCGGGCATTGGCTGTCCGCAGCGGCGCGGGTCGGCGAGTACGACGGCGAGGTGGCGGCACGAGCCGCGACCATCGTCGGCGAGCTCGCGACCTGCCAGCAGGCCAACGGAGGGCAATGGGCAGGTTCCATCCCACCGGCGTACTTCGACCGCCTGGCCGCGGGTCGTGAGGTGTGGGCACCGCAGTACGTCGTACACAAGACGCTGATGGGGTTGCTCGACCAGTATCGGTTCGCCGGCAACGAAGAGGCCCTGGAGGTAGCATCTGCCTTCGCCGGGTGGTTCCACACCTGGACCGATGGACTGTCCCGACAGCAGCTCGACGACATCCTCGACCGCGAGACAGGCGGCATGCTCGAGGTCTGGGCGGACCTCCTCGCGTTCACCGGCGATCAGCCGGCCGCGGACCTGATCCAGCGGTACGACCGGCGGCGGTTCTTCGAGCCACTGCTCGCCGGTGCCGATGTGCTGACGAACAAGCATGCCAACACACAGATCGTTGAGGTTCTGGGCGCGGCCAGGGCCTGGGAGGTCACCGGAGAACAGCGGTGGCGCGACATCGTGGAAGCCTTCTGGGACTCTGCTGTCGACGCACGCGGAACCTACTGCACCGGAGGTAGCAGCTGCGGTGAGGTGTGGCAGCCGACCGGCGAACAGTCCGCACGTCTGCACGCGGTCCAGGAGCACTGCCTGGTCTACAACCTAATGCGCCTCGCCGCCGTACTGTTCCGGTGGACCGGCGATCACCGCTACGGGGATTACTGGGAACGCAATCTGGTCAACGGGATCTGGGCGCAACAACATCCAGACACGGGCATGCCGGCGTACTTCTTGCCTTTGGCAACTGCGAGCCGCAAACAGTGGGGGCGGCCGACGGAGGACTTCTGGTGCTGTCACGGCACTCTGCTCCAAGCACATGCCTCGGTCGACGAGGCCGCGGTGTTCGTCGACGACACGGGGATCTCGATCTGCCAGTACCTGGACTCGGTCGCGTCCTGGACCGATCTGTTCGGTGGCCTCGTCGAGCTCGCGATCGCCGCGGACACCGACCAGGGGGTCGCTCTCGGGCAACGGCAGACCTTCCACGGTGCCGCCGGAATCCAGGAGCTGTCGACACGACCGCTGCCGGGCCGGCGGCCGAACGACCGGGTCTACGTCGTCGACGTACGGTGCGAGCGACCGTCCGCCTTCGAGGTCCGGCTCCGGGTCCCGAGCTGGGCTGCCGGTTCGCCGGTGCTCGAGGTGGACGGGAAGTCACGTCCGGCCGAGGTCCGGGACGGCTGGATCGTGTTGTCCCAGGTGTGGAGCTCACAACGCATCCGGCTGACCGTGCCGTCAGGACTGACCACGGTACCGTTACCCGACCGGCCGGACCTGGTGGCTTTGCTCGACGGCCCGATCGTCCTGGCCGGGCTGACCGAGCAGGAGACGCTGCTGTACGGCGATCCCGCGCAACCGACGTCCTTCCTGACACCTGATCAAGAGCGACACCACAGCTGGTGGCGGACCGGGACATACCGAACCGTCGGCCAAACCGGCGGCCTGCGTTTCATGCCACTCGCCGAGATCCGCGACGAGCCGTACACCGTGTACTTCCCGGTGCGACGGTCGCAACGATCAACGACCCAGAAGGATGACCGAGTCCGATGACGACCTATGGGGTGGCGCGGCAACAGCCCGAATACGCGGGCTACCTCTACGCGCACTTCAAACGTGAATCAGCCGACGGTGAGCAGATCTACTTCGCCTTGAGCGACGGCAACGATCCACTGCACTTCGACGACCTCAACGGCGGCAAGCCGGTCCTGTACTCCAGCTTCGGCGAATGCGGCGTCCGTGATCCGCACATTGTCCGTTCCCCGCAAGGCGACCGGTTCTACCTGGTCGCGACCGACCTGCGCCTGTACGCCAACCGCGATTGGGACCGGCACCAGCGCCGGGGCAGCCGCTCGATCATGGTCTGGGAGTCGGCGGATCTTGTGAACTGGGGGGAGGGGCGACTCGTCGAGGTCGCACCGCCCGAGGCCGGCAACACCTGGGCTCCAGAGGCGGTCTGGGACCCCGAGCAGGATGCCTACCTCGTCCACTGGTCCTCGACGCTCTACGACAACCTCGAACACGGGGGTGAGAGCTACAACCGGATCATGTCTGCGACTACCCGCGACTTCCGGGAGTTCTCCGAGCCGCGGGTGTGGATCGACCGGGGGTGGCAGACGATCGATACCACGGTGATCGACCACGAGGGCGTCTACTACCGCTTCCTGAAGGACGAACGCGGCCGCAGTGGCGATGTGCCGTTCGGCAAGTCGGTGTTCTGCGAGACCTCGACCTCCCTGACTGCCACCGAGTGGGAGCCGCTGGCCGAAGGCATCGGCCTGGGCCCGATCAGCCAGGGCGAGGGCCCTCTGGTGTACAAGTCGAACACCGAGGAGAAGTGGTACCTCTGGATCGACGAGTTCACATCCGAACGCCGGTACGTACCCTTCGAGACGACCGACCTCGCCGGCGGCGAGTGGTTCCCCGCCGAGCAACACCGCCTGCCGGATGACCCCTGTCATGGCGTCGTGCTGCCGGTGACCGCCGAAGAGTACGAGCGGCTCAGTACCGCTTGGACGTGAGGCCCGAACTTCGTCCTCCAGGTTTCCACCGACCTTCAGCTCGAGGTGCGTGTAGCCGTCGGCAACAGCGTGGCCGGCCCAAGGTCCGCAGCTTGTCGTCGGAGTAGCCCAGCGACCAGGCCCACGGAGTCCTCGTGGCCCGACTCCCCGAGACCCGTCCCCTCGACACCGCAAACTGTCTCGCCCTCGACCTCAACGACTGAGGTGGCCCCGCTGAACAGCGGGGCCACTTCCGGTCACACGCGTTCGTAGGTGACGCGCCAGCCTTCGGCGGGATCCGGTGGCGTGAGGACGAGCTTGTCGCCGTTCACCTCGAAGACGCGGGTCAGGCGCTGGCCGATGAGGTCGCGGACCAGCGATGACTCGACGGTCACATCGAACGTGCCGGCGGAGCGGTCGACGTCGAAGGTGCCGTAGAAGGCTTCGTAGCCGTTCAGTGTGTACGGCGTATCCGGGGCGTCGGTGTCGGGGTTCAGAGCCTGCACCGACATGGTGCCCGCCTTCGTGAACACGATCTGGCCGGAGTACGGCACAGGCTGGAGGTTGCCTTCGGTGCCGGCTTCCAACGAGGTCATGCGCCACGCGCCGATCAGCGCACCGGCGCCGCGATCGGCCTGGCTCTGCTGGGCGAACGGGGGCGCCAACACCAGGAGGGCAAGCGCAAGGGCAAGGGCGAGCGCCACCGGAAGCCGGGCGCTCTTGAGCTTCGTCGTCATGGTTAGTGAGTTCCTGTTCTTCAGGGGATTGGAGAGGACTGCCACTAGACGGGCGTCTGGTGCGGTCGGTGTCTCGCCACCGCTAGGAGGCCGATGATGGACGTGGCGGTGCCGGCGATCATCAGGGTGGCCATGGGGACGGCGGTGTGTTCTCCGCCTAGGCCGGCGAGCGGGGCGATGGTGCCGGCGGCGGTCCATTGGGCGAAGCCTTGGATCGCGGAGCCGGTGCCGGGATGGTCGGGTACGGCGGCCGACGCGAGCGCACCGCCGTTCGGGATGATCAGGCCTTGGGCGGTCATCAGGACGAAGAAGCAGATGACGGCCAGGATGAGCGGGGTGTCGAACCACAGGGCGCCGGTCAGCATCGCGAGACCCGCGGTGAGGGCGGCGAGCTGGCCGGTCAGGATGAGCTTGCGGGTGGATATGCGGCCGGCGAGACGGGCCGCGAGGAGGGCGGCGACGGTCATGCCGGCGGCGTTGGCGGCGAAGTCGATCGAGTAGGCAACCGGCGACAGGCCATTCATGGATTGCAGGACGAACGCCGACGTGGCGACGTAGGCGAAGAGCGCGCCCATGGCGGATCCGGCGACGATGACGTAGCCGACGTACTCGCGGTTGCCGAGGACGACTCGGCCTGCCGTGCCGAAGTTGCGCAGGCCACCACCGTGGCGGCGCTCGGGCGGGAGCGACTCGGGTACGGCGACCAGGACGGCCACGATCATGGCGACGCCGAGGCCGGCGACCGCCCAGAACGAGACGCGCCAGTGTGACAGCTGCAGGATGACGGCGCCGAGGAGCGGGCCGACGATCGGGGCGATGCCGCCGACGGCGGCGATCACGTTGATGACACGGACGAGTTGCGCGCCGCGGGCCAGGTCGACGATGACTGCCCGCCCGATCACCATGGCCCAGCCGCCGGCGAAGCCCTGCACGAACCGGGCCGCGGTCATCACCCCGATCGTGGGCGTCAGGGCGCACACGACCGAGGCGGCAGTCATCGCGAGAATCGCGGCGAGCAGCGGCCGGCGCCGGCCGCGCTGATCCGAGACCGGCCCGCCGACCAACTGCCCGAGTGCCATCCCGACGAAGAACGTCGTGAGCGTGAGCTGAACCTGGGTAGCCGTCGTGCTCAGCTCACCGGCGACCTGCGGGAAGGCCGGCACGTACATATCCGTCGCCAACGGCGCAATCGCAGTCAAGAACACCACGGTCGCCACCAGCCCGACCGTCAGCCGCGCCTCGGGTCGCACGACAGACTGCTGAGTCGCCGGCGCAGTGGTCATGGGCGGAGGAGGACCTTGATGGCCTTGCGGGTGTCCATGGCTTCGTAACCGGCGGCGGCCTCTTCGAGGGGGAGTTCGAGGTCGAAGACTCGGCCGGGGCGGATGGTGCGGTTCGAGATCCGGTCCATCAAGTCGGGGAGGTACTGGCGGACCGGGGCGGGGCCGCCGTGCAGGTGGACGTGGGAGAAGAACAGCTCGTCGCCGTTCAACGTGACGTCGTGGGTGACCCCGACGTACCCGATGTGACCGCCCGCGCGGGTGGAGCGAATCGCTTGCAGCATGGACTCCTGGGTGCCGACGGCCTCGATGACCGAATGCGCGCCCAGGCCGTTGGTCAGCGCCTTGATCTGCTCGACGCCCGCATCACCGCGTTCGGTGACGATGTCGGTGGCGCCGAACTCGAGCGCCAGCTTCTGACGGTCCGAGTGCCGGCTCATCGCGATGATCCGCTCGGCGCCGAGCTGCTGCGCAGCCATCACCCCGAGCAGCCCGACCGCCCCGTCACCCACGACGGCGACCGTCTTGCCCGGACCGACCTGAGCGGCGACAGCAGCGAACCAACCAGTGCCCAGTACGTCGGAAGCCGCCAGGAAATCCGGCACCAGGTCGGCGTCCGGGACCTCGGGAGTCGCGACCAGCGTCCCGTCGGCCAGCGGAACCCGCATCCGCTGCGACTGCGCGGCGCCGGACGTACCCAGGACCTCCCGGTTGACGCAGGACGTCTGGTACCCGGCCTGGCAGATTTCGCAGGTGTTGTCCGAGGCGAAGAACGACCCGACCACGAACTGCCCGGGCTTGACCGACGTCACCGCGGAGCCGACCGCCTCGACGATCCCGGCGTACTCGTGGCCCATCGTCATCGGCTGGTCGATCCTGTCCGCGCCGCGGTACGGCCACAGGTCCGACCCGCAGATACAGGTCGCCGACAGCCGGATGATCGCGTCGGTCGGCTTCAGGATGGCCGGCTCCGGCCGGTCCTCGACCCGGACCTCGCCCGGGGCGTACATCACGACACCACGCATCGGTGGAACTCTCCTTGCAGGAAGTGGGGACTTGCCGATTCCAGGGAACCCGGCCCCACCGCGAAGAGGGAGTCTCTGTCGTGAGGTGTACTGACAGGGCATCCCAGGCGGACGGAGAACGTCGTACTGTCGTTGCTGTGGACAATCGTGCCGAGGTCCGCGAGTTCCTGGTCTCGCGACGAGCCAAGGTCACCCCGCAGCAGGCGGGGCTGCCGGACGTGGGCTCGCGCCGAGTGCCGGGACTGCGCCGGGTCGAGGTGGCGGCGCTCGCGGGCGTGAGCGTCGAGTACTACTCCAAGCTCGAACGCGGCGCGCTCGGCGGTGTCTCCGCCTCCGTCCTCGACGCGATCGCCCGCGCGTTACAGCTCGACGACGCCGAACGGGCCCACCTGTTCCACCTGGCCCACGCAGCGGATGGCACCAGCGCCGGGATGCGCCCACGCCGCCGCGCCGGCAAGCGTTGGACCCCGCGGCCGAGCCTGCAGTGGGTGCTGGACAGGTTCACCGCGCCGGCGATCGTCCGCAACGGCCGGATGGATCTCCTGGCCTGCAACCACCTCGGCCGGGCGATGCACGAAGCGGTGTACCAGTCCGCGGCCGGCGCGCAGCCGAACTTCGCCAGGTTCACGTTCCTGGACCTGGACGCCGCCCGCGACTTCTATCCCGACTGGGACACCGCGGCCGACACCTGCGTCGCCATCCTGCGCACCGAAGCCGGCCGCGACCCGCACGACAAGGAGCTCCACGACCTGGTCGGTGAGTTGTCCACCCGCAGCGAGGACTTCCGGCGCCTCTGGAGTGCCCACAACGTCCGCCAGCACGGCGCGGGCACGAAGCGCTTCCACCACCACGACGTGGGCGACCTGGAGCTTGCCTACGAGAGCGTCGACATGATCTCCGACCCTGGCTTGACGCTCACTTTGTACGCCGCCGAGCCCGGCTCACCCACGGCCCAAGCCCTCGACCTGCTCGCCTCCTGGGCGACCCCGACCACCTCGGCACACCCTGCGAAATAGGCGCGCGGGCCGGCCGGCGCAGCTGCCAGGCCGGCGCTCGCCGTTCGCGTGACCGCAGTGTTTCCGGCGGATTTGTTTGGGCTGAGCTCTTGACCTGACCCCGCGCGGTTGTCCGATTGTTGACAACCTCTGAGTGGACGCGGGAGGACGAGATCGCGCTGAACCCGCAAACGGTCGAGCCGGGAGGGGATGTTGTGGTTCTCGATGCACTCCTGCGGCTTCTAAGCTCGGGGGATGGCGAGGAAGCCGGACGAGACGCGTGACGGGGTTGACCTGACCAACCTGGACCAGCCGTTGTTCGACGGCGCGGACGCGACCAAGCGGGATCTGGTCGACTACCTGGACGCCGTACACCAGCGGATCCTGCCGGAGCTGCGGGAGCGGCCGCTGTCGGTCATCCGGATCCGGCCGGGGCAGCCGGCCTTCATGCAGAAGAACGTGCCGAAGTACACGCCCGAGTGGGTGAAGACGGTGTCGGTGTGGGCGGAGGCGTCCAAGCGGGAGGTGTCGTACGCGTTGTGCGACGACCGGCGGACGCTGCTGTGGTTCGCCAACCAGCGGGCGGTCGAGTACCACCCGACGCTGATGCGCGCCGAACGCTGGGACCGGGTGACGCATCTGGTGCTGGACCTGGATCCGCCGGAGGGAGAGACGTTCGCGATGGCGGTCCAGGCGGCGTTCCTGGTCCGGCAGGCGCTGACCGACTCCGGGCTGGCCGGGGCGGTCAAGACGAGCGGGGCCAAGGGGGTGCACGTCTTCGTGCCGATCGACGAGTCGGTGTCGATCGAGGACGCGGCGGCCGCGACCCGGGCGATCGCGGCCCGGGCCGAGCGGGTCGACCCGGAGGTCGCGACGACGGCGTACATCAAGGAGGACCGGCACGGGAAGGTGTTCGTCGACTCGACCCGCTCGGGTGGTGCGACGGTGGTCGCCGCGTACAGCCCGCGGGTCCGGCCTGGTACGCCGGTGTCGTTCCCGGTCGGCTGGGACGACCTGGACCGGGTCACACCGCGGGACTTCACCGTCCGGACGGCACCGGATCTGTTGGGCGACGCCGACCGGTGGGCCGACCAGTTGCCTGCTCCCCAAACCCTCCCCGAAGACTTGCTGGAGGAGGGCCGCGCCATCCCGATCGCCCGGGTAGCCGCCATGCACGAAGGCAAACGCCGCAAACGCGCCAAGGAAGCCGCCGAGAAAGAAGCAAGCGAGGGCTAACCGGCGAGCTGGGGCTGGGCATTCTGGCGTGGGGGAGCCCAGCCCGGGTGGGGTGAGGCGAGCCGGGCGGGGTGGGGCGAGCAAGGCGGGGTGGGACGAGCCCAGCCCCGCCTGGGGTGAGGCGAGCCCGGCGGGGTGGAGCGAGTCCGGCGGGTGGGCGAGCTCAGCCCGGGTGGGGCGAACCCGGCGGGTGGGGCGGGCTCAGCCCGGCTGGAGTGAGGCGAGCCCAGCCCGGCGGGGTGGGGCGAGCAAGGCGGAGCCGTGAGGCTGTGCGTTAGTTCTCGGGGGCGGTTGTCAGGTCTAGGGCTTGGTGGCGGATGGCGGGGTGGGGGTGGTTGCGGAGGGCAATCAAGACCTGGCGCCACTCGGTGGGCCAGCCGGTGCGGGGGCCGGCGGCGCGGAGGAGGGCGTGGGCCAGGATGCCTGCGGCCGCGTCGGCGGACGCTGCCAGCGACTCGGCCGTGGGGTGGAGCTCCTGGGGGGTCCAGGCGGATTCGGTGGCGGACAGGCGGTTGTAGAGGAGGTCGGCTGCTGACAATGCTGCGATTGGATTGTCGACAATCGCCTGGTGAAGGGTCGCGAGTTGCTGGGGGAGCTGGTCGGGCTGGAGAGAGGTGACCAGCAGTTGTAGGTGCAGGTGGTGGAAGTCCGGGGCGGTCAGCTCGGCGGCTACCTGCTTGAGGCGTTGGCGGACCTGAGCTGAGCGGCCGCCGAAGTGGGCTGTCAGCTGGTTGACCAGGCGGGTGAGGCGCTGGCGGGCGGGGTGGTCGCGGTCCGGGGTTGCGTTGGGGAGGTCGGGCGCGGCTTCCAGGCGGACGAGGAGACGGACCGCCTCGAGCAGCTCGTCGAGACCGTCCGACGGATTCGTGGCGACGATGGAAACGAGCGACGTGAGTGCGTCACTCCAGATCCGGCTGCGGATGGACAGGTCGCTGACGAAGTCGGCGCACACCCGAGCGGCCGCGCGGTTGTAGCGTGCCCACTGCCGCAACGCGAGCAGCGCCGGCCCAACGACGTCCGGCTCGCTCCTGGTCGTCACCGCGATCAACAGGTCCGCATACCGCCCCCGATACACCAGCGGTACGTCGTACGCCCGCCGCTCGGTCAGCACCACAGCCGTAGCGGCGGAGTCGTGCACCGCCTGCTCCAGCACGGCCCATGCGGCCGGGTCATACAGCAGGTACTGCGCCATCGTGCTGGCGATCGCCGCCCGCACATCCCGATGTGCAGGCGCCCAAGCCTCAGTCAGTACGGCGCCCGCGCCAGGTGCACGCAGTTCGCCCAGCATCCGCACCGCCGCCTTCCGCGACGTGATCTTCGCGCCGGAACCCGCCAGCACGGGCTGCAGCAGACCGGGCAGCAGACTCGGCCGCACGTACCGTGCAGCACGCGCCGCCGCGTACACAGCGACCCGGGCACGGTCATCACCTGCATGTGAGAGCAGCACCGGCAGTGCACGGTCAGGCCGAGCGGACCACGCCAACCCCGCGAGAGCAGCCTCCTGCAACAACACCTCGTCACTGCCGAGGAACTCGCCCAGAGCAGCACCCGGGACCCGACCGAGCGATCGCACCGCCAGCGCCCGGTACCACTCGTGCATCCGCTCGTCCCGAGCCGCCGCGACGAGAAGTTCGCCGTACCGGGCCTGCTGGCGCGGCAGCCACGTGCGCAGTGCGTAGTCCGGCACCTGCCACGACGTGCTGTTGCGGTCGAAGCGCCGGATGCGGTCCGCAGCAGCGAGCACGGGGTCGAGCAGGTCGGTGTAGATCTCGGTCACGATCCACCACACCGGATGGAAGCGAGCCATTGTGACATCGCGGTCGATGATCTGCCGGACCCGCTCGGACCGGGTCGGCAGCGGATCGAGCCAGTACCGGCAGGCCTGGTCGACGGTGGACTCGTTGTCCGACCAGACTGCCTGCTCCAGAACCCCGTGCAGATGCTCCAGCGACCAACCGCGCCGCCCCAACGCCGCAGCCACCGTGAACGCAAGCATGTACTCGTCCCGCTTCGCGGCAGCCTCGATGGCCGGCCGCAGAGCGTCGTACACGGAGGTCTCCCGGCCGCGTGGGAGATTGTCGACCAGCCGGTCCAGGTCGATCCGGCCGCGGTTGTCTGTCAGCCGGGCATGAGCCTGCAGACCCCAGTCCAGCAAGGCAGAATAGTTGCCGAGGGCACCTTGTACGACGGCGTGCTCGGCGAGACTGGTGAGAGCACGCCGCGTCGCCCACGACGTGTCGCGGGCGTTCAGCGCGTCGGTGAGCAGCGTCTCCAGCGGACCCGTCAGCGGATCCGTGAAGAGCGTCGGTGACACCCCGGCCGCGGCCTGGAGGACGGCGCAACGCACCGGGTCCTTGTCGTTCCGGACCTGCTCAGCGGACCAGCTCAAAGCCCGCACGACCAGCTCCGGCGCCCTCGAATGACCAGCCGACCGGACAATCGACCGGTAGACCGCCGACCGCGCCCCGGCATCGGGAGCGCGCACCTCGGACTCGAGGAGCACGAACGCCTCGTCGTAGGGCAGATAGCTACTGATGCCGCGACGCACCGAGTCGTCCGCGCGGACGAGCGGCAGCGCCAGCATCCGGCGCGCCTGCTCGACCCGCACCCGGTGCGGCAGTACCTGGAGCAGATCATCGCCGAGCACAGTCTGCCCGAGCTCGACGTCCTTCGTGACCGCTTCGAAGATCGTCGTACGGCGGGACGGCGCGAGGTCGGCCAGCAGCCCGGCCAGGTCCGGCCAGACGAGTCGGCCAAGCGCGGCCAGCTCGTCATCCGAGTACCGGTGCAACCGGCGACGGAACCCGGGAGTCAGCGCCTTCCAAACCACGGCCTGCCGGTCCGGCGCAAGCAGCAGAGCAAGCACACCAGCCGGGTCGTGATCGGCCAGCCGCCCGAGGATGTCGAGTACGGCGACCGGCAGCTCATGCGTCGGAATCGCCTGCTTGATCAGGGCGAGCACCGCATCCGGGTCGTGCTTCAGCGCCGCGGTGACACCGTGCCCGACCCCGTCCCACCACTCGTCCCGGTCCTCACCCGCGGGGAGCGTCTGCGCCGCGAAGGCCAGCACCTCGTCGGGGTGCTGCCTGGCCAGACCACGCCAGCCGGCCGGCGTCACGCAGTACGCCAGCTCAGGCAGCAAACGAGCCACGGTCGCCCGAGAGGTGGCTTCCAGCAGGCCGACCGCGGCCACGTCACCCCACCGCGCCCGGTGCTCGTCGATCAGCCGATTGGCGAGGTGCTCTCGACGCGTGCGTCTTACCAGGGCCACCAGCTTCGACCGCAGTGCCGCGGGTGCGTCGTCGTACAGGATCCGGAGGTCGTCGTCCGACACCGGCACGCCCCGCCAGACCGCAGCCAGCGCGCGCGACTGCACAGCCGGCTCCGGGTCGCGGAGACGCCGAGTCACGTACGACGTGTCCCGGACGACCTCGGCGATCTGGATGCCGACGATCCGCTCGAACGCGTCGCCCCGGCCCAGCTCGTCGAGCAGGCCGCTCAGCTCCTGCGCCCGGTCGGCGACGTACCGCACCCGTTGCCCGTGCGAGAGGCCGTCGATCGATCGCAGTAGGTCACTCGCACGCATGCGCCCAATCCTGCCGAGCGCGGGTGTCAATCAGCGCGGCAGGGTGGCGTCGAGCAGCAGGACGGCGGCTTCGCGAGCGCGGATCGCGGGATCCGGGGAGCCGGAGATCGCGGAGCGGGTGATGGCGCCCTCGCTGAGCAGGATGAGGTGGTCGGCGAGGCGCTCCGGGTCGGGTGCGCCGGCAGCTGTGGACAGCTGGGTCAGCGCCTGGCGGAAGCCCTCCTTGTGTTCCAGCGCGAGCTCCGCGACCCGGGGTGAGACGGTGCCGAGCTCGCCGAAGGAGTTGATGAACGCGCAGCCGCGGTAGTCGCGCTGCCGGAACCAGTCGTCCAGGAAGTCGAACACGGCCAGGATCCGGTCCCGCGGATCGGTCGCCGCGTCGACGTGCTCGGCGAGCATCGACTTCCACAGCGCGTCGCGGCGGTCCAGGTACGCCTCGATCAGGGCGTCCTTGGACGGGAACAGCTGGTAGAGCCGTTTCAGCGAGACGCCGGACGCGGTCCGGATCGCGTCCATCCCGACCGCCTGGACGCCGCGCTCGTAGAACAACTCGTCCGCCGCATCCAGCACCTGCCGCTGCGCGGTCGCCGTGTCGATCGCCATCCACCAACCTCCGAGTGACCCGCGCCACCTTGCGCGGAGAACCATCGTTCTCCTAGAGTACAGGACATCGAGAGAACGTCCGTTCTCCGCTGTCGAAGGAGACCAAGATGACCGTGCTGGAGCCCGCTGCCCAGGCCTTCGCCGATGCGACCGCCAAGCCCCCGTTCCTGTTCCAGCTGGCCCCCGAGGAGGGCCGCAAGCTGGTCGACGAGGTGCAGACCACCGACTACCCGAAGCTCGAGGTCGACGAGGAGTGGGTGACCGCGGCCGACGGCACCAAGGCCCGCGTCGTCAAGCCCGCCGGCGAGACCGGCGTGCTGCCCGTCATCCTCTACATCCACGGCGCCGGCTGGGTGTTCGGCAACGCGCACACCCACGACCGCCTGGTCCGCGAGCTCGCCGTCGGCGCGGGCGCGGCCGTGGTGTTCCCGGAGTACGACCGGTCGCCCGAGGTCCGCTACCCGCATGCGCTCGAGCAGAACTACGCGGTCGCGCGCTGGATCATCGCTTCGGGCAAGGATCACGGCCTGGACGCGAACCGGCTGGCGATCGCGGGCGACTCGGTCGGCGGCAACATGACCGCCGCGGTGACGCTGCTCGCCAAGGAGCGCGGTGACGTGAGGTTCGTCCAGCAGGTGCTGTTCTACCCGGTCACGGACGCGTCGTTCGACACCGGCTCCTACAAGCAGTTCGCCGAGGGCTACTTCCTGATGCGGGAAGGCATGAAGTGGTTCTGGGACCAGTACACGACCGACGAGCAGGAGCGGAACCAGATCACGGCGTCCCCGCTGCGCGCCACCACCGAGCAGCTGGCCGGCCTGCCGCCGGCGCTGGTGATCACCGGTGAGGCCGACGTGCTGCGCGACGAGGGTGAGGCGTACGCCGCCAAGCTGCTCGAGGCCGGCGTCCCGACGACCGCCGTACGGTTCGCCGCGATCATCCACGACTTCGTCATGCTGGACGCGCTCCGCGACACCTACGCGGCCAACGCCGCCATCAACCTGGCGATCTCGACCCTGCGGACGGCGCTCAACTGACCCGCTCGAGCTCCGCGAAGGCGGCCGCGAGCTTGGGCAGCGTGTAGTGCGCGTTCAGGCCGCTCGGGTTCGGCAGGATCCAGACCCGGGTGTCGCCGATCAGGCGGTCCTGTTTGCCGATCCGCGCCGTACGCTCACCGAAGGCGTCCCGGTACGCCGTGACGCCGACGACGGCCAGCCACTCCGGCTGGTAGGTGAGAACCTTGGCGACCAGGTTCTCCCCGCCGGCGACGTACTCCGCGCGGGTCAGCTCATCGGCCCGCGCGGACGGACGGTCCACGACGTTCGTGATCCCGAGCCGATAGTTCAGCAGCTCACGCTGCTCGGCCGGCTTCAGCTGCCGAGGCGTGAAGCCGCTGAGGTGCAACGCCGGCCAGAACCTGTTGCCCGGCCGCGCAAAGTGATGCCCGGTCTCCGCGGACATCAACCCAGGATTGATTCCACAGAACAGCACCCGCAACCCGCTGTCGATCACATCCGCGATCCCTTGCACAGTTGCCACCCTAACCGGCTGACGTAGGTTTGCCGTATGGCTGACTGGGCTGGGCGGTTGCGGGAGTTGGCGGAGGCGGCGGCGGTTCCGGGGGCGGTGCTCGGGATCTGGCAGGACGGGGGGACGACGATTGCGCCGTACGGCGTGCTGAATGCGGCGACCGGGGTCGAGACGACTGCGGACTCGGTGTTCCAGATGGGGTCGATCAGCAAGCCGTGGACGGCGACGATGATCGTGCAGCTCGCCGCCGAGGATCGGCTGCGGCTGGACGACCCGGTGGTGAAGCTGTTGCCTGAGGCACCAATCGATCCGCGGGTCACCGTCCGGCAGCTGCTCACGCACACCAGCGGGATCGACGGCGACGTCTTCACCGACACCGGCCGCGGTGACGACTGCCTGGCGAAGTACGTCGACCTGCTCCGCGACGTGGACAGCCTGTTCGAGCCCGGTACGGCGTACTCCTACTGCAACGCCGGATTCGTGCTGCTGGGCCGGATCGTCGAGGTCCTCGACGGGCGGACCTGGGACGAGTCGCTCAAGGCCCGGCTGATCGAGCCGCTCGGGCTGACGCACACGGTGACGTTGCCGGAGGAGGCGATCCTGCACCGGGCGGCCCGCGGGCACCTGCTGACCGACGGGTCCCCGGTCAAGACCTGGCAGCTTCCCCGCAGCATCGGTCCGGCCGGCCTGATCACGCAGAGTGCGGGCGACCTGCTCGAGTTCGCCCGGATGCACCTGACCGACGAGCGGTACGCCGCGATGCAGGAGCCGCAGGTCCCGGGCGCCGGCGGGATCGGTGGCTTCACCGACCTCGGCCTGGCCTGGCGGATCTACGACTGGGGCGGCCGCACCTTGTTCGGCCACGACGGTACGACGATCTCGCAGCTGGCGTTCCTGCGGATCGACCCCGAGGCCCGGCTCGTGATGTGCCTGCTGACCAACTCGGGCAACGGCACCAGTCTGTTCGAGCCGCTCGCGTCCGAAGTCTTCACCCACTACGTCGGCGTCGCGCACCCGCGGTCGCCGGAACCGATCGACGTACCGATCGACGATCGCCACGTCGGCCGGTACGAGCGCGCCAGCGTCCGGCTGGACGTAGTACGGCGTGACGACTTCCTGGTGATGACCTACCAGGCCACGGGGAACCGGCTGGCGTTCTCGGAGGACCCGGTGCACGAGTACGAGCTGCGACCGACGGCGCCCGCGGACGGCGACCACTTCGTCACCCGGGAGTCCGCGACGCACCCGTGGGTCCCGGTCACCTTCACCCCCACCCACGTCTTCACGTCCGGCCGGGTTACCCCCAGGCGGTGAGATAAACCGTGTGCGGTTTGGGGTGACCGAGCTAACGTCTTCAGGGTGACTAGCGCACCTGCTGAACTGCCCCGTAAGGCCGGTGACCTCCGGGCCGCCGGGTATCTACCACGGTCGATCAAGGCCGAGATTCGTGACAACCTCCTGAAAGAGCTCCGGGCCGGGCGGGACCCGTGGCCCGGGATCGTCGGATTCACCCGGACGGTGATTCCGCAACTCGAACGCGCCCTGCTCGCGGGGCATGACGTCGTACTGCTGGGTGAGCGTGGCCAGGGCAAGACCCGGCTGCTGCGCACCCTGGTGGGCCTGCTCGACGAGTGGACCCCAGTGATCGAGGGGGCGGAGCTGCCTGAGCACCCGCTCGACCCGATCACGCCCGAGTCGAGGCGCCGGGCCGCCGAGCTCGGTGACGACCTGCCGGTCGCGTGGCTGCATCGCGACCTGAGGTACGCCGAGAAGCTCGCGACCCCGGACACGTCGGTCGGCGACCTGATCGGCGACGTGGACCCGGTGAAGGTGGCGGAGGGCCGCAGCCTGGGTGATCCGGAGACCATCCACTTCGGCCTGGTCCCGCGGTCGCACCGCGGGATCGTCGCGATCAACGAGCTGCCGGACCTGGCCGAGCGGATCCAGGTCGCGCTGCTGAACGTGATGGAGGAGCGTGACATCCAGGTCCGTGGGTACACGCTGCGGCTGCCGCTCGACGTGTTGCTGGTGGCAACGGCCAACCCGGAGGACTACACCAACCGGGGCCGGATCATCACGCCGCTGAAGGACCGGTTCGGGGCCGAGGTCCGGACCCACTACCCGCTCGACATCGACGCCGAGGTGGACGTGATCCGGCAGGAGGCCGAGTTCACTGCCGAGGTCGGCGAGCCGCTGCTGGAGGTGCTGGCGCGGTTCGTCCGGCACCTGCGGGATTCGAACGCGATCGACCAGCGGTCGGGCGTGTCGGCCCGGTTCGCGGTGGCCGCGGCCGAGACGATCGCCGCGGCCGCGTTGCGCCGCAGTGCGATCACCGGCGAGGAGCCGGCGGTTGCGCGTCCGGTCGATCTGGAGGCGGTGCCCGCCGTCCTGCGGGGCAAGCTCGAGTTCGAGCCCGGCGAGGAAGGGCGCGAGATCGAGCTGCTCGAGTACCTGCTGCGTCGCTCGGTGGCGGACACCGCGCGGGAGCGGTTCGCCGGTCTCGACCTCAGCCCGCTGGCCCACGCTGTTGCCGACGGCAACATGGTGACGACGGGTGAACGGGTGCCGGGCCGGGACGTGCTCGCGGCGTTGCCCGAGCTGCCGGTGCTGCATGACGTGGCTGCCCGGGCCGGCGTGGACCCGGACGAGTCGCCCGGCCGGATCGCCGCCGCAGTCGAGCTCGCTCTGGAGGCGCTCTACCTCTCGAAACGGCTGGCCAAAGACGCCGACAACGACACCACGGTATACGGAGCCTGATCGTGACCGCGTCGATTCCAGAGGGCTGGTCGTACGGGCCGTGGCACGACGGTCCGGATCCGCTCGCCGCGCCGGTGGACCTGCGCGACGCGCTGGACGAGATCGGCCGGGACGTGATGAACGGCTCGTCGCCACGGTCCGCGCTGGAGGAGATGCTCCGGCGCGGCACCCGGAGTACGCAAGGCCTGGACGATCTCACCCGCCGGCTGTGGGAGCGCCGCCGCGAGATCCAGCGGCGGCACAACCTCGACGGCACGTTGCGCGACGTCCAGCGGCTGCTCGACGAGGCGCTCGAGGCCGAGCGTCGGGAGCTGTTCCCGAACCCGTCCGACGACGCCCGCTTCAAGGAGGCCGAGCTCGACGCGCTTCCGTCCGGGACGGCGGCCGCCGTACGGGAGCTCGCCAACTACCAGTGGGAGTCGTCGGAGGCGCGGCAGAAGTACGAGCAGATCCGGGAGCTGCTCGGCAAGGAGCTGCTCGGCGCGCGGTTCGAGGGCATGAAGGAGGCGTTGCAGCAGACCACTCCGGAGGACGTTGCCCGGATCAACGAGATGCTGACCGACCTGAACGCGTTGCTCGCCGCGCACGCGCAGGGCCGGCCGGACGTCCCGCAGCTGTTCGACGAGTTCATGGCCAAGCACGGCGAGTTCTTCCCGGAGAATCCGCGGGACGTCGACGAGCTGATCGACGTCCTCGCACAGCGGGCGGCCGCGGCGCAGCGGATGCTGAACTCGATGACGCCTGAGCAGCGGGCCGAGTTGATGGAGCTGTCGCAGCAGGCGTTCGGCAGTCCGCAGCTCGCCCAGCAGCTGGCGCAGCTGGACTCCCAGCTGCAGGCGCTTCGGCCGGGGGAGGACTGGAGCGGCTCGAACCAGATGAGTGGTGACGATCCGCTCGGCCTCGCCGAGGGCGCGCGGGCGATGTCGGATCTGGCCGAGCTGGACGCGTTGGCCGAGCAGCTCGCGCAGTCCTACCCGGGTGCGCGGCTCGAGGACATCGACCTGGATGCGCTCACTCGGCAGCTCGGCGACGAGGCGACGGTCGACGCGCGTCGGCTGACCGAGCTCGAGCGGCAGCTTCGCGACCAGGGATTGCTGGAGCGGGCGCCGGACGGTTCGCTGCGGTTGTCGCCGAAGGCCTTGCGGCAACTCGGTCAGACCGCGCTGGCCGACGTACTGCGGAGTGCTCGGGGCTCGGGTGAGCGGGACGCGGCGAACGCCGGCGCGGCCGGTGAGCTGAGCGGATCGTCGCGGCCATGGGAGTTCGGTGACACGCAGCCGTGGGACGTGCCGCGGACGGTGCGGAACGCCGTACTGCGGACTGCTTCACGGAGCGGGTCGGTCAAGCTCGACGTGTCGGACGTGGAGATTGCCGAGACCGAGCACCGGGCCCGGGCCGCGGTCGCGTTGCTGGTGGACACCTCGTGGTCGATGGTGCAGGAGGGCCGTTGGCTGCCGATGAAGCGGACGGCGCTCGCGCTGCACCAGCTCATCTCGACCCGCTACCGCAACGACGCACTCCAGCTGATCACCTTCGGACGGTACGCCGGAGTCGTCGAGCTACCGCAGTTGATCGGGATGGAAGGCACCTGGGAGCAGGGGACGAACGCGCACCACGCCCTGCTGCTGGCCGGCCGTCATCTGCGTCGTCATCCCGATGCGCAGCCGGTCGTGCTGATGGTGACCGACGGCGAGCCGACGGCGCATCTCGAACCGGACGGCACGGCCGAGTTCTCCTACCCGCCCGAACCGGCCACCCTGCGCAAGACGATCTTCGAGGTCGACCGGCTCGCCAAGCTCGGCGCCTCGCTGACCGTCTTCCGCCTCGGCGAGGACCCGCGCCTCAACGCCTTCGTCGATCTCCTGGCCCGCCGCAGCGGCGGCCGCGTCCTCGCTCCCGACCCCGACGGCCTCGGCGCCGCCGTCGTCGGCGACTACCTCCGGACCCGCCGCAAGCTCTAGATGTACTCGGCCGGGAGGTTGGTGACGGTGGGGTTGGTGGGTTGACGTGGGGAAGA
>NZ_JBSFBL010000019.1:0-134873 GCF_053592935.1 Kribbella sp. NPDC002412 | reverse complement strand
CAACGTCAACGGCGTCACCATCCAGTCCCGCACCCGCGGCAGCGGGCCGTGGGGCACCTACCTGCTGCGCGACATCAAGGTCACCGGGAACACCATCGAGATGACCGGCGGCACCCAGGCCACCGGCATGGTGCAGAACTCCGGCGCCCAGGTCCCGGCCGGCGAGGTGGTTTTCAGCGGCAACAAGTACGTGCTGGACGCGCTCGGCGCGCAGCGGTTCGCCAAGTTCGGCGCCAAGCTGACCGCGGCGGGCTGGAAGCAGGCCGGCCTGGACACGGTCGGCAGCTTCCTGGCCAACTGACCGGGGCCCCCGGCAACTTTTTGTACCGGAATGTATTGACGTGACTACCTGAAGTAGTAGTCTGCTGTGCGAAGCCGCGCCATGGGGGGTGCGCTCAGGACCCACCTGTGCCCCCGGAGGCTCCGTAGTGAAGACACCTACTTGCGTTCTCGCGATCGTTGCAGCAGGCACCATTGCCCTGGCCGGGGCGCTGCCGGCCCAGGGCTCTCCGGTCCTGGACGACGACCAGCCGGACCTGATCACCGGCCTGCTCCCGGACGACGAGCCGACGCAACCCGTCCCGCCCACGTCCTCGGCCCTGCCCGCCGGCCCGTCCCAGGCGCCCGCTTGCAGCGGAGTCACGATCAAGCCCGGCCAGGACGCGGCCAAGCTCGTCGACGAGGCGCCGAACGGTACGACGTTCTGCTTCGCCGCGGGTCTGCACCGGATCACGCAGACCATCCGCCCGAAGGCCGACCAGGTGCTGGCCAGCGACCAAGGCGCCGTACTGACCGGGTCGATCCGGTTGACCAAGTGGACCGCGTCGAACGGCGACTGGGTGACCACCGGTGTGCTGCCGCCGGCGTACGGGCAGACCGGGCAGTGCGAGGACAACGTCGCGAACATCTGCTATCTGCGTGAGCAGGTCTTCCTGGACGGGAAACACCTGACCCGGGCGGCCGCTCGCGACAAGGTTGCCCCGGGCACCTTCTACGCGGACTACGCGGCGAACGCGGTGTACGTCGGCGACAACCCGGCCGGGCGCGCGGTGGAGATGTCGAAGACCGAGCGGGCGATCCAGTCCAGCGCGGGCAACGTGACCGTGCGCGGGCTGACCATCGAGCACTTCGCCACCCCGCCGCAGGGCGGCGCGATCCAGCTCGGGCTGGGCTGGAAGGTGTACGCCAACGACATCCGCTGGAACCACGCGGTCGGCGCGATGCTGGTGAACGCCGACGGCGCCGTACTGGAGAAGAACCTGATCCACCACAACGGCCAGCTCGGCATCGGGCAGTACAGCACGCTGCGCGGCACGATCGCGAACAACGAGGTGAGCTACAACAACACCGACGGGTTCTGGATCGCCGACTGGGAGTCCGGCGGGATCAAGACCACCTGGTCGAACGGCGGCTGGGTGACCGGCAACCTGATCAAGGCCAACCGCGGGGTCGGCCTGTGGAGTGACGCGTACGACGACGGCCGCACGTTCAACGCGAACCAGATCGTCGACAACGCCGCCGACGGGATCCGCTACGAGATCGGCCGCAACGGCGTGATCGAGGACAACGTGATCACCGGCAACGGCCTCGGCACCGGGCGCGGGTCCGGGACGTCGCTGTGGGACGGCGGCGGCATCAACGTCAACACGTCCTCGAACGTCCAGGTCCGCGACAACGTGGTCGCGAACAACGTGAACGGCATCTCGATCCAGTCCCGCACCCGCGGCTCCGGCCCGTGGGGCCTGAACGTGCTCCGCGACATCGTTGTCTCCGGCAATCAGGTGACGATGAAGGGCGGCACCACCGCGACCGGCATGGTGCAGAACTCCGGCGCCGTGATCCCGACCGGCGAAGTCACGCTGAAGGCCAACACCTACGTCCTGGACAGCCTGACCGCCGAGCGGTTCCAGAGGACCGGCCAGTGGTACACGGCGGCCGAGTGGCGGCAGACCGGCCAGGACGCAGGCAGCACGTTCAGGGTCGGGAAAGTAGTGCGCTGACGTGCTCGACCAGCAGGTCCCGGAAGACGGATGAGTCGCGCAGCTCCGGCGTGAACACGGAGTCCACGCCGAGCAGCGCGCCGACCACGGCGGCCGGTTCGGACTTGCCCGCGACGGCTGCCTTCAGCCGGTCGGCCTGCGGGTCGTCCACGGCCGGGGTCTTCAGAACGTAGACCATCCAGGCCGCGACGGCGAGCGAGATCACCCGCGGCTCGGCGCCTGCGGCCAGGCGGTCGCGAACCGTGCCGAGCATCCGGACCGGCAGCTTGACCGACCCGTCCATGGCGACCTGCGTCGTCCGGTGCTTCAGCGCCGGGTTGGCGAACCGCTCGAGGACGGTGGCGCCGTACGCGGTCAGGTCGAGGCCGTCGGGCGGCGTCAGGGTCGGTACGACGTCCTCGGTCATCAGCGCCCGGGCGAAGCCGGAGAGCTCGTCGTCGCGGACCGCCTCGGCAATCGTCTCGTAGCCGCGGAGGGCGCCGAGGTAGGCGAGCATCGAGTGGGTCGCGTTGAGCATCCGGAGCTTGGCCTGCTCCCACGGCGCGACGTCCTGGGTGAGGACCGCTCCCCCGAGCTCCCAGGCCGGACGGTCACCGGCGAAGTCGTCCTCGATCACCCACTGCAGGAACGGTTCCGCGACCACGACGGCCTCGTCGCGGACGCCGAGCAGCCGGGCGGCCTCGTCGCGGTCCGCGTCGGTGGTCGCCGGTACGATCCGGTCCACCATGCTGGCCGGGAACCGGGTCGCCTCGAACAGTTCCGGCACCTTGCCGAGCGCCTCGAAGTACTCCTGCACGAGCTTGCGCAGGAACGGGCCGTTGGCGACCAGGTTGTCGCAGGACACGATCGTCAGCGGTTCGACCCGGCGGGCGATCCCGGCGGCCAGCTGGCCGACGACGGTCCGCGGCGGCCGCCCGGTCAGGTCGGCCTGGATCTCCGGGTCGGTCAGGTCGAGCCCGGACCCGGCGGCCCGGTAGCCCTTCTCGGTAACCGTCAGCGTCACCACGGACACCGCCGGATCGGCGATCCGCGCGACCACGGCCTCCGGGTCCTCGGGGACCGTCAGCACCTCGCGGATGCTGCCGATCACCTGGACCGACGGATCGCCGAGTCCGCGCTCGAGGACGGCGTACAGACCGTCCTGGGGGGCGAGCTGGTCGCGGACGTTCGCCGAGCGCTGGCTCACCCCGGTGATCCCCCACCGGGTGTCCCCGCCGGCCACGGCGGCGCGCTCGGTGACCACCGCCTGGTGCGCGCGGTGGAACGCGCCCAGCCCGAGGTGGACGATGCCGACCGACAGTTGCCGCGGATCGACCGCGGGGGCGACGGGGAGGTTGGTGAGACTCAGCCTGCTCAAGCGACGTACTCCTTCATTCCGATGGTTCTTCCTTCACTCGGGCCACGAGCTGGGTGGGGTTCACGAAACGCAGGGCCACCACCAGCAGTACCAGCATCATCGCCGTGTACATGACAGCCATCGCGTCGACCGACTGCTGGGCACGGATCCCGGCCGCCGACATCGAGTAGTAGAGCGCCACCACCAGCGTCTGCGAGTCCGGCCCGGCGGTCAGGAAGGTCAGCTCGAACATGCCGACCGTCCGGACCAGCACCAGGATCGCCGACGCCAGCAGGCCCGGCACGAGCAGCGGCGCGAGGATCTTCAGGAAGATCGCCCGGGTGTTCGCGCCGAGCATCCGGGCCGCGCTCTCGATCCGCGGGTCCACCTGCTCGATGAACGGCGTCATGGTCAGGATCACGAACGGCACCGACGGCACCAGGTTGGCCAGCACCACCCCGGACAGGTGGCCGGCGAACCCGAACTTGTAGAGCACCGTCGCGAGCGGGATGCCGTAGGTGATCGGCGGCATCAGGATCGGCAGCAGGAAGGTCAGGTAGACCAGCCGTTTCCCCGGAAAACTCTGCCGCGCCAGCACATACGCCGCGGGCGCCCCCACGAGGACCGACAGTACGACGACGAGACCCGACGCCAGCAGGGTCACCGAGATGACCTGCAACAGGCCGAACTCACGCCACGCATCGCCGTACCACTGGCTGGTGAAGCCGTCCGGGATCCAGGTGTCGAACCAGCGCTTGCCGAACGAGCTGACCAGCACCGACCCGACCACGCCGGCCAGGTTGACGAAGAAGAAGATGACCGCGGCCCAGATGAACCATGCAGTCGGTGTCGCCTTGATCGCCCGGCTGCTCATCCCTTGCCTCCCGTCGATCCGGTGTACAGCCGCGACCGCCAGAGCAGCACGATCACCACGACGACGAGCTCGACCGCGCCCATGATCATCGCGATCGCCGACGCGTAGGCGTAGTCGTACTGCTCGTACGCCGCCTGGTACGCGGCCAGCGAGATCACCCGGGTCGAGCCGGCCGGGTTGCCGACCAGCACCGCCGACGGGAAGACCGAGAACGCAAGCACGAACGTCAGCAGGAACGTCGTGGCCAGCCCCGGTGCCAGCAGCGGCAGCGTGATGCGGCGGAACCGCTGCGACCGGGACGCGCCGAGGGTCGCGGCCGCCCGCTCGAGGGTCGGGTCGATCCCGCTGAGGTACGACAGCACCAGCAGGAACGCGAACGGGAACCCGGTGATGATCAGCGAGAAGAACACACCCCAGTAGTTGTTCGTCAGCCGGATCGGGTCGTCGATGAGGTGCAACGACGTCAGCACCCGGTTGAACCACCCCGTCGGACCGAGGTAGTTCAGCAACCCCTGCGCCGTCAGCACGGTCCCGAGCGTGATCGGTATGACGAGCAGCGTCGTGAGCAGCCGCTTCCCGCGGAACCGGCCCCGCATCCGGAACGCGATCGGCACGGCGGCCAGCACGTTCAGCAGCGCGGCGGGCAGTGCGATCTTCAGGGTGGTCATGATGGTGTCGCGCTGGTAAGCGTCACCGAAGAACTTCTGGTAGTTGGTCAGCACGCCGCCGCCGTTCAGCGGCTGGAACGACAGGCTCAGCCCGTAGAGGAACGGGTACACGAACAGCAGCAGCACAAAGATCGTGGCCGGCAGCAACAACCAGAGCTTGCGGTCGACACCGCGCTCGGCCAGCCGGTGCTGCCAGCTCGTGGTCGCGCTCATGACGGGTAGACCAGGAGTCGGCCGGCTGTGACGGTGAGCGCCACCTGCTCACCCGTGTCGACCTTCCGCTCGGTGCGGACGTGCAGCCGCACACCGTCGTCCAGCACCACCTCCAACGCACGCTCACGGCCTTGGTATTCGACCACCTCGACGAGCCCCTTCACACCTTCGTCGCCGAGCTTCACGTCTTCCGGGCGCACGGCCGCGATCACCTCGTCCCCGGCCGCGACGGTCGCCTGAGCCGCGCCGGTGATCGGTGTGCCGCCGAGCTCGATCGCGGCGTCGGCGCCGGTCACGTCCTTGACCTTCACGGTCAGCAGGTTGCGGTAGCCCATGAAGTCGGCGACGTGCCAGCTGGACGGCTTGGTGTGGACCTCCTCCGGGGTGCCGATCTGCTGCACCCGCCCGGCCCGCATGACGACCAGGCGGTCGGCCATGCTCAGCGCCTCCTCTTGGTCGTGCGTGACGTACACCGTGGTCAGGCCGAGCGACTGGTGCAGACGGCGGATCTCGGTGCGCATCTCCAGGCGGAGCTTGGCGTCCAGGTTGCTGAGCGGCTCGTCCATCAGCACCAGCGACGGCTCGAGCACGGTCGCCCGGGCGATCGCGACCCGTTGCTGCTGACCGCCGGACAACTGGCCGGGCAGCTTCGAGGCGTGCTCCTCGAGCCGGACCATCTCGATCGCCGCGGTCGTGCGGCGGCGTACGTCGTCCTTGGGCAGGCGCTGCATCCGCAGGCCGAAGGCGATGTTGTCGCGGACGGTCAGGTGCGGGAAGAGCGCGTAGTTCTGGAAGACCATGCCGAAGCCGCGCTTCTCCGGCGGCAGCGTGTCGATCCGCTTGTCGTCCTGCCAGATGCTGCCGGTGGTGAGTGGCAGCAGCCCGGCCAGGCAGTTCAGCGCGGTCGACTTGCCGCAACCGGACGGGCCGAGCAGCGCGATGAACTCGCCCCGCTCGATCGTCAGATCCAGTCCGGCGAGGGCGTCCGCCGTACCGAACCGGCGGCCGACGCCCTCCAGCCGCAACGAGTTGAACTCGGTCACGACTTCTTCACCTTGCTGCCGCCCACCTCGCGGTCCCACTTGTCGAAGGCCGCGACCAGGCTCTTCGCGTCCAGCGGCACCTCCGTCGGGTGGTCGGCGATCAGCTTGTCGTACTCCGGCCGGCCGAACTCCGAGATCGCGTCCTGGCTGTCCTGCGGCGCCTGCGACAGGTCGACACCCTTGATCGCCGGGCCCGGGTAGAAGTAGCCCTTGTCGTAGGCCTTCGCCTGCTGCTGCGGAGTGAGCATGAAGTTCAGCAGCTGCAGGATCGCGGCCTGCTTGTCCGTCGACACACCCTTCGGCACGACGGCGTAGTGCGCGTCGGTGACCCAGTGGAAGCCTTCCAGGGTGCCGATCGCGGCTTCCTTCGGCACGGTCCCGAGCACGCGCGGGTTGATGTCCCAGCCCGTTGTGCTGGCGATGATGTTCGCGGAGCCGTTGGCCAGCGCCTTCATGGTGTCAGCGGTGCCGGACGGGTAGAAGTCGACGTACTGGTTGAGCTCCTTGAGGTAGGCCCAGGTCTTGTCCCAGCCGTTGACCGGGTCCTTCGGGTCCTTGTCGCCGAGGATGTACGGCAGGCCCATCAGGAACGTGCGGCCGGGGCCGGAGTTCGACGGGCGCGCGTACATGACCTTGCCCTTGTTGGCCTTCGCGTAGGCGAGTAGGTCCTCGGCCGTCTTGGGTGGCGACGGCACCTTGGCCGGCAGGAACTCCAGCAGCGGGCCGGACGGGTAGTAGGTGACGGTGACGCCGCTGTTGCCGGCCAGCTCCTGCATCCTCTGCGCGGGCGGGAGGTAGTCCTTCATGCCGGCGACGCGGTCGGCGTACTTGGGCAGCAGGTCCGTCCACAGGCCCTGGTCGCGACCGGCGGCCAGGCCGTCGACGCCGGTCAGGACGAGGTCGATGTCGACCCGGTTCGCGTTCTGCTGGGCCTTGATCTTGCCGGCCAGCTCGGGCGCGGGCGCCTTCGAGTAGGTGACCTTCGAGACCACGTCGGAGTGCTGCTGGACGAACTCGTCGATCATGCCCTGGGTCAGCTGCAGGTTGCCGGCCACGTCGAGGATGTTCAGCGTCACCGCCTTCGACGGCTTGTCCGGGACGTCGCCGGTGCTCTCGGCGGCGGGCTGGTTGGTGGTCGGTGCGCCACAGGCGGCCAGTACGGCGATGCCGGCGAGGGCCGCGACGAGCTTGCGATGGCCGATTCTCCGCTGCATGGGCATCGGGGGTGTCTCCTCTGGATCAAGGGCGGTCCCGGCACGGCGGCCGGGATTGATCGTCGGATCAGGCGTGGGGTGCGGGACCGGTGGACTCCCGGACGATGAGCTCGCCGTGCAGCGTCCCGCGGGTGCCGACGGCGGTGTCGGGGTCCGGGTCGTCGAGGACGGCCAGCAGTAGCTCGACCGCGATCCGGCCTGCCTCCTGCTTCGGCAGCCGGACCGTGGTCAGCGAAGGCCTGGCCATCCGGGACATCGCGATGTCGTCGATGCCGACCACGCTGAGGTCGCCGGGCACCGAGATCCCGCGGGCGTGCAACCGGGCCAGCAGCCCGATCGCGACCAGGTCGTTGTAGGCGACCACCGCGGTGGCGCCGGTGGCGACAGCCTGGTCGGCCGCCGCGATACCGCCCTCGTACGTCGGTGCGAAGCTGCCGACCCGGGCCAGCTCGGCGCCGTGGGCGTAGAGGGCGTTGCTCAGGCCGATGCTGCGATGCTGCGTCGACCACGAGGTGACCGGTCCGCCGACCCAGGCGATCCGGCGATGGCCGAGAGCGACCAGGTGCGCGACGGCCTGCTGCATACCGCCCTCGTTGTCGTAGATGACACCGGGCACACCCTCGGCCGTGCGGTTGACCAGTACGACGTTCGTCTCCTGGGCGATCGCGGACAGGTCGGCGTCGCCCGCCCGGGGTGAGCACAGGATCAGGCCGTCGACCTGCTTGGCCAGCGCGCGGACCAGACCGACCTCGGCCGCCGCGTCCTCGTCGGTGTCCGCGACGAAGACGGCCACGTCGTACCGCCGGGCGCGGGCCTGGACGCCCTTGGCGACGCTGGCGAAGAACGGGTTGGCCAGGTCGGGCACGACCAGGCCGATGTTGCCGGTCCGCCCGGTGATCAGGCCGCGCGCCGCCCGGTTCGGCTGGTAGCCGAGCTGCTCGACCGCGGCCGCGACCCGGGCCCGGGTGGCGGCGTTGACCATCTCCGGCATCGACAGCGCACGGGACACGGTGGACGGCGACACGCCTGCCAGCCGCGCAACGTCACGGATCGTCGCAGGCATGGTCGCCTCCTCCCGGGGTCAGTGCCTGAGTCTGCAATCGGTTTCAGCGGCGTGTCAAGGTTTCGATGAAGGACTTTTGGCCTGCCGCGAATTCTCCTTGTGGACAAGGACTTGTGTCAGGTCCGGGCCGACTGCAATCCTTTGCAGCATCCGTTGCAGCCAGACCCCTCACGGAGGACCCATGCCGAAGGCACTGCAGCCTCATCCGGACCGCGCACTGCCCGCCGGCGAGGCACGCGACATCGCCCGGCGGATCCACGCGTCGACGAAGGACCTGCCGCTGCTGTGCCTGCACGGGCACGTCGACATCTCGCTGTTCGCCACCGACGCCTCGTTCGGGAACCCGGCCGAGCTGCTGGTGGTCCCGGACCACTACGTCACCCGGATGCTGATCTCGCAGGGCATCTCCCCCGAGCGGCTCGGCCTCCCCCGCCGCGACGGCGCCCCGGCCGCGGACCCGCGGGAGATCTGGCGCGAGTTCTGCGCGAACTGGCACCTGTTCCTGGCCACCCCGAGCCGGTACTGGCTGGAGCACGAGTTCGCCGAGGTCCTCGGCGTCAGCACGCACCCGTCGGCCGAGACCGCCGACGAGCTGTACGACCAGATTTCCGCGCGGCTCGCCGAGCCCGACTTCCGGCCGCGGGCGCTGCTCGACCGGTTCGCGATCGAGCTGATCTCCACGACCGACGCCGCCACGGACGACCTGGCCCAGCACGCGAAGGTGGCCGCGGATCTGCCCGGCCGGGTGATCCCGACCTTCCGGCCGGACGCGGTCGTCCACCTGGACCGGCCGGGCTGGCCTGACCTGATCCAGCAGCTGGGTGCGCTGGCCGACGTCGACACCTCGACGTACGCCGGTTATCTGGAGGCGATCCGTCAGCGTCGACAGGTGTTTGTGGAGGCGGGTGCGCGGGCGACCGACCACGGCCATCTCAGTGCGGCCGCGATTCCGCTGGCGGACGACGAGGCCGCGCGGATCTACGCTGCCGCGTTGAAGGGCGAGGTCTCGGCGGTGGACGCGAGCGCGTTCGCCGGGCACATGCTGTACCAGTCGGCGGTGATGTCGGCCGAGGACGGCCTCGTGATGCAGCTGCACCCCGGCGTGCTGCGGGACCACGATCCGGCGATCCACTCGACGTACGGGCCGGACAAGGGGCACGACATCCCGGTGGCGGCCGAGTTCACCCGGTCGCTGCAGCCGTTGCTCGAGCGGTTCGGGCATGCGTCGGGCTTCCGGATGGTGCTGTTCACGGTCGACGAGACGGTGTACTCGCGGGAGCTGGCGCCGTTGGCCGGCGTGTACTCCGCGGTCCGGCTCGGGGCGCCGTGGTGGTTCCTCGACAGCCCGGACGGGATGCGGCGGTTCCGCGAGCTGGTCACCGAGACGGCCGGTTTCTACAACACGTCCGGCTTCGTCGACGACACGCGGGCCTTCCTGTCCATCCCGGCGCGCCACGACCTGGCTCGCCGGATCGACGCGGGCTACCTGGCCAACCTGGTCGTCCAGCACCGCCTGGACGAGGACGACGCCTTCCGCGTCGCGCAGGACCTCGCCTACAACCTCGCCCGGGACACGTACCTCGGCTGACGTCCGTCGCCCCTCCTGCCGGTAGTCTCCAGCAGATCTGTTCGCCGGGTGCAGCTGTGAAGGAACTTGGATGAGGCGTCGTGCTGTCACGGCCGGTGGTGCCGTGCTGCTGTTGTTGCTGGCCGGCTGCTCGGATGACTCGGGCGCACCCTCGCCGACCACCTCAGCCGCGACGCCGACCGTGACGGTGCCGACCGCTCCCCCGGCCGCGGCCGCCGCGGCGCTCGGGCCGACCGGCCCAGGTACGGCGACGCCCTGCCGAGGTACTGCGATTCCGGTCGGAGCGGATCCGCAGCAGGTGATCGACGGGCAGCCGGCCGGGACGACGTTCTGCTTCGCCAAGGGTGTGCACCGGATCAGCCGGGCGATTCGCCCGCGCGCTGGTGACACGTTGGGTGGCGGTCCGGGCGTCGTACTGTCCGGATCGGTGCGGCTGGACGGGTGGAAGCGGGACGGCGACCGGTGGGTGGTGCGTGGGGTGCTGCCGGCGCCGTACGAGCTCAAAGGGCAGTGCGAGGACAACAAGACCAAGCCCTGCCAGCGTGGGGAGCAGGTGTTTGTCGACGGCAAGCACCTGACCCGGGTGATGAGTCTGGACAAGTTGAAGCCGGGGACGTTCTACGGCGACTACTCGAGCAACGCCGTGTTCGTCGCCGAGGACCCGGACGGCCGTGCGGTCGAGATGTCGCGGACGCCGACCGCGATCGAGAAGTCGGCGAAGAACGTGACCGTCACCGGGCTGACTATCGAGCACTTCGCGAGCCGGCCGCAGGGTGGGGCGCTCCAGGTCGGCCCGGGCTGGAAGGTCACCGCGAACGAGGTCCGCTGGAACCACGCGGTCGGGATCATGGTGATCGAAGGCGACCGGGCCGAGCTGGCCGGGAACACGGTCGCCGACAACGGCCAGCTCGGGATCGGGCAGTACAAGTCGGCCGGCGTCCGGATCACCAGGAACCTGGTCACCCGGAACAACACCGACGGGTTCTGGATCGCCGACTGGGAGTCCGGCGGGATCAAGTCGACCCGGTCGTCGGGTGAGGTGTCCGGGAACGACATCGTGGCCAACCGCGGGATCGGGATGTGGAGCGACATCGCCGAGTACGACCGGCGGATCACCGGGAACCGGATCCGGGACAACGCCGCGGACGGGATCCGGTACGAGATCAGCTACCAGGCGGTGATCGACCAGAACGTGGTCGAGGGCAACGGGTTCGGCACCGGCCGGGGCTCCGGCGGGAGCCTGTGGGACGGCGGCGGGATCAACGTGAACACCTCGGCCGGCGTGCAGGTCCGCGGCAACCTGGTGAAGAGCAACCGCAACGGCATCTCCATCCAGTCCCGCACCCGCGGCGACGGCCCGCGCGGCACCTACGTCCTGGCCGACGTCGTGATCGAGGGCAACCTGGTCGTGATGGACAACGCCACCGCCAGCACCGGCGTCGTGGAGAACAAGCGCTCCCCCACCAAACCCGGCGCCGTCACCTTCCGCCGCAACAGCTACCAGCTCACCGGCAACCGCTTCGCGTACCAAGGCAGAACCATGACCTGGCCCGAATGGCAACAAGCCGGCTTCGACCAGGACTCGGTCACTACCTAACCGGCGGCCTGCTGTCTGGCTCGGTGCCGTATTCGGTCGGCGTCGCAGACAGCGGCGGCCACCAGCAGGTGGAGGGTCATCGAGCTGAGGTCGGACAGGCCGCTCTCGTTGAGGGAGGCGGCGGTGATGTAGCCGAGCAGCAGGGCGCCGCAGGCCTTGACGTACGGCGTGGGGGCGCGCAGGACCGCGACCCAGGCGACGATCAGCGCGATCGCGACGATCGTGACCGCGGCCAGGCCGGTCTCCCAGTAGAGGCCGAGCCAGCTGTTGTCGATCGCCATCACGTCGATGTCGCCCTCACCGCGTCGCAGCAGCACCCGTTTGTTGCCGAGGCCGTGGCCGATGATCGCCGTCTGCAGCGACACCTTCTCGTCCAGCACCGCCTGCCAACTGGTGGTCCGGCCGCTGAGTGAGCTGATCTGCTGCGTCCCCTGCCCACGCAGCAGCCAGGTATGCAGTGACCCGATCGTCAGGAACGCGATCCCGACCAGCGCCGGCACCGCCAAACTGACGAACCGCCCGAACCACGTCTTCCTGGTCAGGATCAGCGCGAGCACCAGTCCGAAGGCGATCGCCGCCGCCGAGGTCCGGGTCCGGCTCGCCGCGACCAGGACGACGCCCATCCCGATCAGCCCGGCGGCGGGCACGAACGACAGCTTCTTGCAGATGAACCCGATCAGCGCCAGCCCGAGCAGGATCGCCCCGACCTCGCCGACCCGCGGCGGCAGCATCGGAATGATGACCCCTTGCAGGCGGTACCCGGTCCCGAGCGAGCTCAACGGCCGCCAGGCCTGACTGGGCGCGTACGCAAGACTCAGCACCACCGTTGCCGCGAGCAACAGGTGCGCCCACAGATGAGCCCGGATCAGCCGCTCCGGGACCTGCACCAGCGGTCGCCAGAGCAGGAAGACCAGCACCAGCCCGATCAGGAACCGGGCCAGCCGCATCAGCGGCCCGGTCGGCTCGGCCAGCAGGAACGCGGTCGCGGTCGCGAACATCACGTACAGCACGTAGAGACTGGCGGTCGGATTGACCCGGGTCCGGAACCCGGGCTTGGTCGCCGCCAGCGCGATCAGGAAGATCGCCCCCAGCAGCAGGCCCTTCATCATGCTGTTCGTCGACCCGGTCGTGCCCTGCGGCGCGGCCACCCGCGACGACCACGGCTGGACGCCGAGCACGAACAGGCACCACAGCATCAGCCAGAACCAGGCCGGCTTCTGGACCTCCTCGACGGTCCCCGGCACCGGCCGAGCCAGCTGGTACGTCGACACAGTCAGCGGATCGGTGGGGCGGCCGACTCGACCGGCTTGAAGTTCAGCGGGATACCCAGCGTCTCGTCATGCGCCGAGGCGCCGATCAGCACGACGCCCAGCACCGGAGCCCCCGCGAACTGCAGGGCACCGGTCAGCCGGGCGACATCCATCTCCTTGTCATGACCCACCTGAACGACCAGCACCGACGCGTCGACCGCGGCGGCCAGCGGCGTGATCCCGTGCCGTCCGACCGCGGCCGGACCGTGGATCACCACGGAGTACCCGGGCGGCAGGTCCGCCACGATGCCTGGCACCAGCGACGGACCGACAGCCTCGGCCGTCTCCTCGTGGTTCAGGCCCGGCGGCAGCACGTAGAGGTCGGCGACCGTACCCGGGCGGAACAGCTTCCGCGCCCGGATCGCCCGGGTCGCGGCCGGCTCGTGCACCAGGTCGGTCAGACCTTCGTGCCCGGTCACGTGCGGCAGGACCGGCGTACCTTCGACGTCGGCCAGGATCAGCAGAGTCTCGCGACCGTCGCGGGCGTTCGCCTCGGCCATCGCGAGCGCGATGCCGGCCGAGTTCGGCGTCGGTGAGGCCGAGACCACGAGCAGCGCGCCGGGACCGCCGCCGGCGAAGGCGCGTGGGTTCAGCTCGCGGCGGGCGAGCGCGCCGCTCGCCTCGGCCCCGAGCGCGGTGACCTCGTACTGCGGAAGTTCGGGCGCCTCCCGGTGCCACAGCCGGCGCCGGTTGCCTTCGGATGCCGCGATCACCGGCGAGCTCGCCGCGCGGGCCGCCTGGTCGCGGGTCAGGATGTACGGCGTCAGGTGCGACCGGAGCAGCGCCAGGCCGAAGCCGAGCACCAGGCCGAGGATGCCGCCGACGAGGATGTCGCGGGCAACCATCGGCGACGAGGTCGCGGTGTCCGTGGTGGCCGGGGTGACCAGCTCGCTGCCGGTGCCGACCGCGGTCAGCGCCTTGAGCATCGCGGCCGCGTCGTCGGCCGCCTGGCGAGCCTCGGTCGCGAGCCCGACGCGCTGGTCGCGAAGCGCGGCCGCGGTCTGCGAGTCGCCCCGCTGGACCGCCTCGTCGATCTGGCTGACCAGGCTCCGGGACTGCTGGGTCGCGGTCTTCGACCGGTCCTGCGCCTGGCTGGCCAACGTGGTCAGCAGCGCCTTGGCCTCGTCGTTGCGCTGCTTGAGGTAGATGGCCGAGATGGCGTTGGCACGGCGTACCGCCTCGGAGGAGGTCGGGCCGTCGGTCGTGACCAGGTAGGCGTTGTCGGTGACCGCCTTGACCCGGGTGACCGCGGCCAGGTCCTGGACGGTCTGGTCGGTGGTCGGCAGCCCGAGCGACTTGGCGACGCTGCGCAGCAGGGTCGGGCTGGCCATCACGCGGGCCTGGGTCTCGGCCGGCAGATCCATGCCGAGCGGGCCGGTCTTGTCCGCGCTGCTGGGCAGCTTCCCTACCAGCGCGGGCGGTACGGCAGGGCCGATCACCAGCTGGCTGGACGCGGTCCAGCGCTCGGTCTGGGACAGCGCGAACACCGCGGCGCCGACGACTCCGAGCAGGATGCAACCCATGATCAGCCACTTCTGCCGCAGCAGTGACTGGGCGGTCTCCCGCCAGACCACGGTGCCCGGTTCCATCCGTACCCCATTCCGTTCGAGCCAGCGACCCAGGATATAGGCAGACCCGGGCCGTGGGCGCGGGGTGGCCAAACCATCTCTGTCTGTGGCCTACTCTCTTCTCGGGGATCTCCGGGGGCAGTCCGGAGAGTTGAGTACGGCGCGGCGATCGCGCCTGTCCGAGGGGGACACCGCAGGATGAAGAAGAGATGGCTGTTCGCGCGTCTGGGGGTCGTGGGCGCTCTCGTCGCCGGGTCGCTGGTGCTGGTGCTGGCACCGCCCGCGCAGAGTATCGAGGCCTCGTTGTCGGCGGCCAGCAGCCCGACTTGGCAGACCAACGCGAGCGTGCAGGGCATCGCCGTCGCGGCCGGCAAGGTGTACGTCGGGGGCCGGTTCACCAGCGTCCGCCCGCCGGGCGCCGCAGCCGGGACGAACGAGGTCGCACAGGCCTACCTGGCCGCGTTCGACGAGACCACTGGTGACCTGGTCACAGCGTTCACCCCCGTCCTCAACGGCCAGGTGTACGCGGTGGCAGCCAGCGCGGACGGCTCGCGGATCTTCGTCGGCGGTGACTTCACCACGGTCAACGGCGTCACCCGGAACCGGATCGCGGCCTTCGACACCGCGACCGGCGCGCTGGTGACGAACTGGAAGCCCTCGGTCTCGTACCGGGTGAAGACCATCTCGGTCTCCGGCGGCACCGTCTACTTCGGCGGCTCGTTCGGCCTGGTCAACAACGTCGAGCGGCTCCGGCTGGCCGCGGTCACCGCGGACGCCGGCACCTTGTTGCCGTGGGCTCCGGCCGTGAACGGCGACGTGTACGCCGTGGACGTCGCCGACGACGGCTCCAAGGTGTACGCGGGCGGCCAGTTCAGCACCGTCAACGGCACGAACCAGAACACCGTGTCCAGCCTGGACCCGCTGTCCGGCGGCGTCCTGCCTTTCCCCGGCGCGTCCGCCGTACCGCCGCCGAACGGCTCCTGCACCACCCGGGTCAAGGCGATCGACACCAGCGGCGACACCGTCTACTTCGGCAACGGCGGTGACGGCGGCGGGTGCTTCGACGGCACCTGGGCGGTCGACATCGCCACCAACACCCTGAAGTGGAAGAACCAGTGCCTGGGCGCCACCGAGACGGTCAAGGTCGTCAACGGCTGGCTCTACAAGGGCTCGCACGCCCACGACTGCGCGAACCAGGGCGCCGGCGGCTTCCCGCAGGGCTTCGGCTACCGCTTCCTGCTGACCCAGAACCTCACCGACGGCACGCTCGGCCCCTGGTTCCCGAACACGAACGCCGGTCCGCCCACCGAGGTCGGCCCGCTCGCGTTCGCGTCCGGCGGCAACGACCTCTGGGTCGGCGGTGACTTCACCACCACGAACGGAGTCGGCCAGCAGGGCCTGACCCGGTTCACCAACGCGACCCCGGGCGCCGCGCCGGCCAAGCCGGCCAAGCTGCTCCCGTACAGCGTCGAGCCGGGTGTGGTCCAGATCCACTTCCCGACCGTGCTCGACAACGACGACAGCACGCTGACCTACCGGCTGCTGAAGGGGTTCAGCAACACCACGATCGCCACCGTGACCGCCAAGTCGACCCCGTGGGACCGGCCCTGGCTCCACTTCACCGACACCTCCTCGGCCCCGGGCGAGGTGACGAACTACCGGGTCGAGGTGACCGACGGCAGTACGACGATCCGCGGCAACTACTCCGACCCGGTCACGGTCGCCTCGACGCCGGCAACGGCGTACGACCAGATCATCAACGCCGACGGCCCGCAGGCGTACTGGCGGCTGGGCGAGCCGGCCGGTACGACGGCCTCGGTCGACTCCTCGGGGCAGAGCAACAACGGGACCTACACCGGGGTGACGCTGGGGACCGCCGGGGCGATCGCGGGCAACACGGCGATGACGATCAGCTCGAGCAGTGGCCGGATGGCCGGCGAGAAGGCGTACAGCATGCCGCAGCAGTTCACCGTCGAGGCCTGGGTCAAGCAGAGCGGCTTCAACCGCGGCGGCCGGATCATCGGCTTCGGCAACTCCAAGACCACCAGCAGCGGTGGTGGCGGCGACCGGATGCTGTACATGCGCACCAACGGCTCGATCGTGTTCGGCGTCAACGACGGCTCGCAGCGCACGCTGACCAGCACCTCGGGCAAGAACGACGGCCAGTGGCACCACGTGGTCGGCACCTTCGACAACGGCGCCATGAAGCTGTACGTCGACGGTGCGTTGGCCGGCAGCGCGAGCGTCGGTCAGGCGTCGTTGTACTACGGCTGGTGGCGGGTCGGGTACGACAACACCAACAGCTGGCCGGGTGGCGGGGCACCGCAGACCGGCATGGGGATCGACGAGGCCGCGGTCTACCCGTACGCGCTCAGCCCGGTTCAGGTACAGGACCACTTCGACGCTCGATGAACGCAGAGTCTGGGAACTGCAGCACAAAGTCATAACGCGGGCGTGAGGTCGGCTTCCGGTCGACCTCACACAGCGCTAAGGTCCGCTGGGTGCGTGCAGTGAGGCACGCACCGCCCCACGACTGACCCCCGCCCAGTCCTAAGGACATTGATGAAGAAGTATGTGTTCGCCCTTGTCACCGCAGCGGCTGTCGTCGCCGCCGCGCTGATCCCCTCCGGACCGCCGGTGGAGGCGGCGACTCCGGGCTTCGCGTCGGCCGTCTCGGCCATCAAGCAGACCTCGTGGCAGACCAACAACAGCGTCAACGCGCTCGCGATCAGCGGCAACACGGTGTTCGCCGGCGGTCTGTTCACCAAGATCCGGCAACCAGGCAAGCCGGCCGGCCAGGGGGAAGCCGTCCGCACCTACATTGCCGCCTTCAACCGCAGTACCGGGGCGCCGACGGCGTTCGCGCCGAAGCTCAACGGCCCGGTCTACAGCATCGCCACCAGCCCGGACGGGAACTGGGTGGTGATCGGTGGCGACTTCACCACCGTGAACGGGATCAAGCGCAGCAAGATCGCGATGTTCTCGGTCGTCACCGGCAAGCTGGTCGCGGCCTGGGACCCGGTCGTCTCGGCCCGGGTGAAGGCGCTGGCCATCTTCGGCAACAGCGTGTTCATCGGCGGCTCGTTCGGCCGGATCGACGGCGTCGTCCGCAGCCGGCTCGGCGCGGTCCGCCTGATCCAGGGCGACCTGCTGCCCTGGAACCCGGTCGCCAACGGCGACGTGTACGCGATCGACCTGTCCGACAACGGCACCCGGGTGTTCGTCGGTGGCCCGTTCAGCACCATCAACGGCAAGGACCACTACTCGCTGGCGATGACGAACAACACCACGGGCGCGGCGTACTCGTTCCCGGCCGCGGCGGCGATCCCGAAGCCGACCGCGACCTGCACCACCCGGGTGAAGGACATCGACACCCTCGGCGACAACGTGTACGTCTCCAACGGCGGTGACGGCGGCGGCTGCTACGACGGCGTGCTCGCCGCCCAGGTCAGCACCGGCAAACTGCTGTGGAAGAACAACTGCCTGGGCGCGACCGAGGCGATCAAGGCGATCGGCAACTGGGTCTACAAGGGTTCGCACGCGCACAACTGCAGCGACAGCGGCGCGTTCCCCGACGGCACCGGGACGCACTACCTGCTGGTCGAGAGCGCCATCAACGGCAAGATCGGCCCGTGGTTCCCGAACACCGACGCGAACCAGAGCAGCACCACCAAGGTCGGCCCGTTGGCGATGGCCGGCACCAACACCGACCTGTGGGTCGGCGGCGACTTCCTGCACGTCAACAACAAGATCCAGCAGGGGCTGACCCGGTTCACCAACGCGCCGGGTGGCGCGGCGCCCGCCGTACCGAAGGCGCCGATCCTGATCCCGTCCGCGGACAAGGTGCAGGTGAAGTTCAGCGACGTGTACGACCTGGACAACATCTCGTTGACCTACAACGTGTTCCGGGGTTCGACCAACATCGGGTCGTTCAAGTACATGTCGTACTACTGGGAGGCGCGGAAGACCTACACCGTGGCCGACACCGGGGTCAAGAGCGGCCAGACGCTCACCTACCACATCGAGGTGCACGACGGGCGCAACATCATGCGGGGCCCGTCGGTCAGCGTGAGGGTGCCGTAGCCGGACGCCGTAGGAACCGGTACAGAGGGGTCTGCCTGATCGGGCAGACCCCTCTTGCTCTGGACGGGCAGGGGGATGCCGGCCGTACATTGGTTGTCTGGGGCAAGGGGGGCTTCTCATGGGGAGAGTCATTGCTGTGCTGGGGGCGGCCGGTCTCGCGTTGAGCGCCGTCCCCCTCCAACCCGCGACCGGGACCGGCGCGTCGCTGACCGCGGTCGCGAACTCGGCCTGGCAGACCGACGCGAGTGTGCTCGGGCTGGCCGTCGCCAAGGGCAAGGCGTACGTGGGCGGCCGGTTCACCAAGGTCCGTCCGCCGGGCGCGGCGGCGGGGACCAGTCAGACCACGCGGACCTACCTGGCCGCGTTCAACCAGAGCACCGGCGCGCTCGACACCACCTTCAACCACACGCTGAACGGCGTCGTCTGGTCGATCGTGGCCTCGCCGGACGGCTCCCGGGTGTACGTCGGCGGCGACTTCACCCGCGTGGACGGCCAGGTGCGGAACCGGATCGCGGCCTTCGACACCGCGACCGGGGCGCTGGTCGCGTCCATCAAGCCGAGCGTGTCGTACCGGGTGAAGGCGCTCGCCGTCGGCGGCTCCAGCCTGTACTTCGGCGGCTCGTTCGGCTTGGTCAACGGCGTCGCCCGGAACCGCGCGGCCGCGATCAGCACGGTCAACGGCAGCCTGCTGCCGTGGAACCCGAACGCCGACGCGGACGTGTACGCGATCGACGCGGCCGACGACAACTCCAAGGTGTACCTGGGCGGCACGTTCGCGAAGATCGGCGGGGTCAACCGCTGGGCGGTTGCCAGCGTCAACAACTCCACCGGCGCGCTCCTCCCGTTCTCCGCGGCATCCGCCGTACCGCTGCCGTCCAGTGGCTGCACGTCGCGGGTGAAGGACATCGAGACCGCCGGGAACCGGGTGTACTTCGCGAACGCCGGCGACGGCGGCGGCTGCTTCGACGGCACCTGGGCCGCGGACGTCACCACCGGCAACCTGGTCTGGAAGAACAACTGCCTCGGCGCGACCGAGGCCGTCACCTACGTCAACGGCTGGCTGTTCAAGGGCTCGCACGCGCACAGTTGCCCGGGCGGGTTCCAGGACGGTACCGGCGCCCACTTCCTGCTCCTGCAGAACCCGGCCACCGGCTCACTCGGTCCATGGTTCCCGAACACGAACGCCGGCCCGCCGACCGAGGTCGGACCGCTCGTGTCCGCCACGGGTGGCGCGGACCTGTGGGTCGGCGGCGACTTCACCAAGGTCAACGGCGTCGGGCAGCAGGGCCTGACCCGCTTCACCAACCTGGGCGCGGGCGCCAAGCCACTCGGCCCGGCGCTGCCGACGTTGTCCAGTACGACCGCCGGCCAGGTGAGGGCCACCGTGCAGACGTCCCTCGACAACGACGACATCAAACTCACCTACCGCCTGCTCCGCGGCGCAACCAACACCGTCGTAGCCACCACCACGGCCAACTCCACCTTCTGGAGCCGCCCCAACCTCACCCTCACCGACCCGTCAGCACCCTCCGGCACCTCCCAGATGTACCGAATAGAAGTCACCGACGGCCAGAACACAGTCCGCGGCGGCTACTCGACCATCACCGTCCGCTGAAAAACCGTGCGCGGCAGCGCGTAGTCATCGGGTCGCCGATCAGATCCGTTGTGGCGGCCCGAAACCGTTCCATCACGACCTGATCAGGGGCAATTCGCCGGCTTCGCGCATACCGGACACTTAACCGGATCGGGCCGGTATCGATATTGCAGACGGGTGGTGCCGGACGTATGTTCGCCTCAGAGTTCTCGGCGACGCCGACAGCTCTGGGGGAGCAGGTCACGCACACCACAGCCGTCGGCTGTGCCTAGGGGTGGGCACCGCGCGGTGCCGTCGATGACCTCCCGGTCACTGGCAACCGGGTTCGGTTCTTCGGGGGTGGACATGACCGCTTCGCACAGCCCGCGAGCCCGCGCTCCCCCGCGGCCACGAGGATCGAAGAATGACCGCAGTCTCCATCGGAGACAGTTCGCCCTCCCTTCGATTCAGTTGCACAGCGCAACAACCAATCCTCCCTGCGAGGGCGGAAATGAAGCGAATCGTAGTACTGATGGCGACGCTCGTGCTCGCCATCTTCGGGATCGCGGCGACACCTGCGTTCGCGCAGAGTGGCCACTTCGTCGGTACGCCGACGTGTACGGACGAGGGCGTCACGGTCGAGTGCTCGGGCAAGGTCGCGGGCCTCGGTGGCACGACCTTCGAGATCACCGTCGTGGCATCGGGCGTCGCCACGGTCGAGTGCATCAACCCAGCCGGAAACCGCGCGCCGGGTCAGGACACCGATGTCACGGTGGCAGGGACCACCACGCCGCTTCCGACACCACGGAACGGCCAGTTCAGGTTCAACCTCGAGAGCGACGATCCGAACCCGTTGCCCTCGACACCGACGTGTCCCAACAACCAGTGGACACCGATCATCACCGACGTGGCCTTCACTGACGCCACCCTCACCCTGCTCGAGGGCGGCGTGGTCTCCGACACCATCACAGTGCCAGTCACCTGACACTCCGCTGGACACCGGGCGGCGAGCTCGCCGCCAGGCCGGCGAGGGACCGGAACCCGGTCCCTCGCCGGGGCTGTCCTGCCCAAAGGGGGAATCACATGCGTCGCAATCTGATACGCCTGCTCGCGATCGGGCTCTTCACGGCCGCAGCCGCAACCATCACCAGTGCACCGGCCTCGGCCACTGTGCACGAGATCGTCGCCCAATGGTGCTCGGGGCAAGATGAGCTCGCCCCGCCCGGGATCTCCGGTGGAAGCAACGCCGGCAACTTCGCCCGGCCACTCGACGCGACAGGCTTCATCGAAGGGGTCGTCCCGTTCACCGGACCCGAAGGACCCGGCTTGCTGATCGACTTCAACTACGACCATCCGGCCGCGAAGGTCGTCGGCACCGGCGTCTTCGTCGTGATCGACCAGACGCCCGACGGCCCGCTCTACCTTGAACTCATCGAACCCAACCCGGCGTTCCCGGCCTTCCAGCGCTGCCCGAGACTCGCAACAGGCTGATCCGCCACTGCAGCACAAGTCGGCTGTGGTCCGGACTCGGACCACAGCCGAGCAGTCACGCACGGATCCGGCCGGATCTGTGCAGGCCGACGCGGCCAATCGACGTCGTCGGCAGAACACCGGATGCCGCCGGCATGCAGCACCAGGCAGCGGCACCGGCCTGCAGCCAACCGGCCTGGTTGCGTGCGTCCCGGCAATTCCGGTGCGTCGATGAACTCCGAGTCCTAGAGTGCGTGGGGTGAATCTCTCGCATCTCGGTGCACCGATCGGGCCGATGAACCGCGTCCACGGCGGGTTCGCCAACCGGATGTACCGGCTCGACACCGATCAAGGGTCGTTCGCGGTGAAGGAGTTGAACCTCGTCGACCGCCGCTCGGCGTACCACGTCGAGGACGTGTTCAGGTTCGAGCGGGCGGCCTTCGCTGCCGGCATCCCGATGCCGGAGCCGATCTCGGCCGGCGACCACACGCTCGTCCACCGGTGGGTCGAGGGAGAGAAGGTGCCCGAAGCACCGGTGTCGGCGGCGTACGCGTTCGAGATCGGAGAGATCCTCGCGCGCCTCCACGCGCTGGACGTCGAGTGGACCCACGGGTCGATCGAGGACCCGGCGCCACGGGACTGGCCCGAGCTCGCCCAGCGGGCGGCGGCGACCGGACAGCCGTGGGCCGACGAGCTCGCCGCCCACGTCGAGACGTTCCTCGCGATCGCCCACTTCGTCGACACCTGCGAACGGCCGGGCCCCGTCGTACTGACCCACCGGGACATCCAACCGTGGAACCTGCTCGCTCGCGACGGCCGGCCGGTAGTGCTCGACTGGGAGCTCTCGGGGATGCTCGACCTGGCCGGTGAGCTCGGCTCGACGGCCCTGAGCCTCGCGAAGGGACCTGGCTTCGACGACATCAAGCCCGCCATCTTCCGCTCGGTCCTCGACGGCTACGTCGCAGCGGGCGGAGCGCTGCCGCCGTCGGGACCAAGCTGGTTCGTGTTCATGATCGGTGGCTGGCTAGGGCACACGAGATGGAACATCCTCCGCTGCCTGACCGGCGTCGAGGCGACCACCGGCCCCGACCTCGCGCTCTCGCACGAGTCCGCCCGCAACGGCATCCGCGGCCTCCCCGACCTGTACGCCCGCCTTCCAGACCTCGAGATGCTGCTCGTGTGAGAGTGACCCGCTTCTGTGCGGGGTGCGCGACGTAGCGCGCACTTCCGATCCTGGGTGGCAGGCGACGACCTTACGCCGTCGCAGACGCGTGGAACCTACCCGCTGTCGTGGCCCTCGGCTGTCGACCAGCCACACAGTCCCCACCGCCGAACACCTCCAGCCGCTCCCCCGGCCCGCGCCGCGCCGAAGGCGCCGACAAACAGCGCCGCCGGAGGCGGTGTTCTTAGGGGCGGCGGTGGGCGGCTATGGCTCGGTGGGCTTCGTTCCACCAGAGGAGGAGGGTGCAGAAGGAGGCGGAGGCGAGACCCCAGGCGGCGCCGCGAGGGCCCCAGAGGTAGGCGCCGGCTACTCCGCAGGTGACGAGGATGACGGAGGAGATCAGGCGGACGCGGAGGCCTCGGGTGGCTGCGGCGAGGGCTCGCATGATGGCGAAGGCGCCGGCGTTCGACGCGCCGAAGGCCTGCAGGAGGATGACTGGGATCAGGACGTTGTGTGCTTGGTCCCAGACGCCGGGGCCCAGCAGCTCCCGGCCGACGACGGACGGCAGCAGGAGGAAGACGGCGCCCCAGGCCAGCGCGCCGGCACCGACACCGAGGGAGATCGCCAGGCCGACCAGCCAGAGGCGGCGGTAGGAGTGCTGGAGCGCGCGGGCGGCCTCGGGGACGGAGATCATCCGGATGCCCTGGTTGAGCACGTTCACCGGACCGAGCAGGACCTGCGCACCGCGGATGCCGGCGGTCGCGGCCAGGCTGGCGGCGGCGGTGATGCCGAGCATGTAGACCTGGATGGTGCCGGACACCGCGAGCATCTCCCCCATGTACTTCGGGGTGAGATCCCAGTGCGCCTTCACCCACTCGCGGATCAACTGCCGCCGAGGAGGCACCCCCGCCTGGAACCGCCCGGCGACGGCCGCGATGACCGCACCGAGCCCCCACCCGAGCGTCAGCGAGAACGCGGTCGCCGTGCCGGTCAGGTAGAGCCCGCCGAAGATCGCGAGCATGGCCAGCAACCAGATCAGGTCGTTCACGAACGCCCGGCGGCCCTCGCCGACCACGAAGAACGCCCACCGCCACGCGTCCTGCAGTAGCAACCCCGGCATCGTCACCGCGAACGCGACCAGCACGCCCTTCGACGGCACGCCCGGGAACGCCGCGATCGCCAGGCCGACGAGCAGCCCGGCGAACCCCATCAGCAACGCGGTCGCCGTACTGGCCCGCACCGCCCGCTCCCAGGCCGGGTTGCGATCACCGGAGTACCGGACGGCCAACGGCTCGGTGGCGATCGCCCGGGAGACGTTCAGCGCGATCGTGTACCCGCCGAAAGCGAGGGCGTAGACACCGAAGTCGGCGACCGTGCTGGACCGCGCGACGACCACGCCGACCGCCAGGTTGCTCAGGCTCGACAACGCCTGGTCGGCCAATCCCCAACTCGCCCGGCCGGCCGGTCCGGCCAGTCGCCGGAGCTTCGGCCGCCGGGGGAACTTCACGACAGCACTCTATGAGACAGGTGCCGGGGGTTTGCGCAGGACGCCGTACAGGAAGCGTGGGATGCCCAGGACGTACCGCTTCCACAGCCGGCGGGGCTCCTTGTAGAGCCGGTAGCTCCACTCCAGGCCGGCCCGCTGCATCCACAGCGGCGCCCGGTCCAGCCGGCCGGTGTGAAAGTCGAACGCGGCGCCGACCCCGATCAGGATCGCGGCGTTCAGCCGGTCCCGGTGCTCGGCCATCCAGCGTTCCTGCTTCGGCGCGCCGAGCCCGACCCAGATGATGTCCGGCCGGGCCTCGTTCAGCCGCGCCACCATCTCGGCGTCCTCGGCCTCGGTCAGCGGCCGGTACGGCGGGCACTCGACGCCGACCACCTTCAACGCCGGATGCCGCTCCTGGAACCTGTACCGCAGCTCCTCCGCGACCCCGTCCGCGCCGCCGTAGAAGTACTGCGTCCAGCCACGCTCGGCCGCCTCCGCCATCACGCGCTCGAGCAGGTCCGGCCCGGCGACCCGCGCCATCTGCTCGAACCCGGCCCGCTTGCCCGCCCACACCAGCGGCATCCCGTCCGGCACCGTCAGGCCGGACGTGTTGAACACCGAGGTGAGCTGCTCGTCGGCGCGCGCGTGCAGCAGCGAGTTCATGTCGGTCACACAGACCAGGTGCCGCTCGTCGCGGTCGATCCAGCGGCCGAACGTCTCGACGGTGTCGTCCAGGTTCGTGACGCTGACGTGGATGCCGAGTACGTCGACGCGGGCTGCGGTGTCAATGGCCGTCTGCATGTCAGTCCTCTTCGGTCAGGGCGGCCAGGTCCGCGTCGACCATGATCCGGACCAGCTCGGGCACGTGCACCTGGGCTTTCCACCCGAGCTCGGTGTTGGCTTTGGACGCGTCGCCGATCAGCGAGTCCACCTCGGTCGGACGCTCGTACCGCGCGTCGTAGTCGACGAAGTCCTCCCAGTCCATCCCGGCGTGCTCGAAGGCGAGCGAGACGAAGTCTTTGACCGAGTACGACGTCCCGGTCGCGATCACGTAGTCCGCCGGGGTGTCGTGCTGCAGCATCCGCCACATCGCCTCGACGTACTCCGGCGCGTAGCCCCAGTCCCGGCAGGCGTCCAGGTTGCCCAGGTACAGCCGCTTGTCGAGGCCGAGCTTGATCCGGGCCACCGCCCGGGTGATCTTCCGGGTCACGAACGTCTCGCCGCGGCGCGGACTCTCGTGGTTGAACAGGATGCCGTTGACCGCGAACATGTCGTACGCCTCGCGGTAGTTCCGGGTCATCCAGTAGCCGTAGAGCTTGGCGGCGCCGTACGGCGACCGCGGGTAGAACGGGGTCTCCTCGTTCTGCGGCGGTGGCGTCGCGCCGAACATCTCCGACGACGACGCCTGGTAGAACCGGCAGTCCAGCCCGATCATCCGGATCGCCTCGAGCAGCCGCGTCGTTCCCATCCCGGTGGTGTCACCGGTGTACTCCGGCTCGTCGAACGACACCCGGACATGGCTCTGCGCGGCCAGGTGGTACACCTCGGCCGGCTGGATCGAGGCCAGCAGCGTCACCAGTCGCGACCCGTCGGTCAGGTCGCCGTAGTGCAGGAACAGCCGCTTGTCCTCGGCTTGCGGGCCCTCGTACAGGTGGTCGATCCGGCGGGTGTTGAACGTCGATGCACGCCGGATCAGGCCGTGCACCTCGTACCCCTTGGCCAGCAGCAGCTCGGCCAGGTAGGACCCGTCCTGGCCGGTGATCCCGGTGACGAACGCCTTCTTCACGATGCCTGCTCCGCGAGGTACCACGCATACGTAGCGGCAACACCGTCTTCCAGGGAGATGGACGACTTCCAGCCCAGCGCGTTCAGCCGGCTCACGTCGAGCAGCTTGCGCGGGGTCCCGTCCGGCTTGGACAGGTCGTTGCTGATGGCACCCGTGTAGCCGACCGCCTTTGCGACCAGCTCGGCCAGCTCGCGGATGGTCACGTCGGCGCCGACGCCGACGTTGATCGGCTCCGGCTCGTCGTAGTGCTCCAGCAGGTGCAGGCACGCGTCGGCCAAGTCGTCCACGTGCAGGAACTCGCGCCGCGGCGTACCGCTCCCCCACAACACCACCTCGGGCGCACCCGACTCCTTGGCGTCGTGGAACCGCCGGATCAGCGCCGGCAGCACGTGCGAGCTGGTCAGGTCGAAGTTGTCGTTCGGCCCGTACAGGTTGGTCGGCATCGCCGAGATCCAGCGCAGCCCGTACTGCCGGCGGACCGCCTGGACCTGCATGATGCCGGCGATCTTGGCGATCGCGTACGCGTCGTTGGTCGGCTCGAGCTCACCGGTCAGCAGGCTCGACTCGCGGATCGGCTGCTCGGCGAACTTCGGGTAGATGCACGAGGACCCCAGGAACAGCAGCCGCGGCGTCCGCACCTCGAGCGCGGCGTCCATCAGGTTGACCTGGATGCGCAGGTTGTCGCTGAGGAACTCGGTCGGGTGGTCCCGGTTGGCCAGGATGCCGCCGACCCGGGCCGCCGCGTCGATCACCACGGCCGGCCGGTGCTCGCGCAGGAACGCGAAGGTCGCCGCCCGGTCCCGCAGGTCCAGCTCGGACGACGAGGCGCCGATCAGGTGCTGGTAGCCGGCCCCTTCGAGCCGGCGCCAGATCGCCGAACCGACCAGGCCACGGTGGCCGGCCACGTAGACGGGTGCATGAAGGTCCATCAGTACGCTCCTGCGCCGTAGATCACCGCGCGCACGGTCTTCCAGAGAATCAGCAGGTCGAGGGTCATCGACCAGTTGTCGACGTACCGCAGGTCGAGCCGGACCGACTCGTCCCAGGACAGGTCGCTGCGGCCGCTGACCTGCCACAGGCCGGTGATGCCGGGCTTGACCAGCATCCGGCGGGAGTCGTCGGCCGCGTACAGGGCGACCTCCTCCGACAGCGGCGGGCGCGGGCCGACCAGCGACATGTCGCCGCGCAGCACGTTGAACAGCTGCGGCACCTCGTCGAGGGAGAAGCGGCGGATCCACCGGCCGAGCGGGGTCATCCGCGGGTCGTCGCGCATCTTGAAGTGCACGCCGTTGCCGTCGCTCAGCGCGTACAGGTCACCGAGCCGCTGCTCGGCGTCGGAGTACATGCTGCGGAACTTCAGCATGGTGAACTCGACACCCGCGCGGCCGACCCGCTGCTGCCGGAAGAGCACCGGCCCGGGGCTGGACAGCCGTACGGCGATCGCCAGGCCGAGCAGCACCGGCGACAGCAACGTGATGAGACCGAGCGCGAACACCCGGTCGAAGACGGCCTTCATCAGGTGCGGTCCGCCGCTGACCGAGGGCCGCTCCAGGTGCAGCAGGGACAGGCCGGCGACCGGGCGGACGGAGATCCGCGGCCCGGCGACCTCGATGATGCCCGGCGACACGATCAGCTCGATGCCGCGCTGCTCCAGCGCCCAGGACAGCCGGCGCAGCGACTGCCCGGCCAGCTCGGGGTCGGTCGCGATCGCGACCACTTCCACCGCGTGCCGGTCGGCCGCGGCGAGGATGTCCGGTTCGTCGAGCTCCTCCGGCTGGATCGGCCCGGTCGAGTGCCCGTCGCCGCGCGGCCGGCAGGTGGCGACCACCCGGAACCCGTCGGTCGGCCGGCTCTCGAGGTGCTCACACAAGGTCGCGGCCGGACCGCTACGCCCGACCACGAGAACCCGATGCATGCAGCGACCTCGGACCCGGTGCCGGTGCAGGTCCTTCCGCAGCGCGTAGCGCAGCACCAGCGCCGTCCCCACCATCACCGGAATCGCCAGTACGACGAAGCCGCGAGCGATCTCGGTCTTGGTCACGTACGACGCCATCGCCACCGCGGCCGTGAGCCCGACGCCGGAACGCAGCAGCGACCGGAACTCGTCCGGGCCGGCGCCGAAGTAGCGGGGGTCGTAGCCCTTCGACAGCGCGACAGCGCCCACCCAGGCCAGCGGAAGCACGCTGCTCACGATCAGGTAGCCGCTGCCGACGTGGTACCCGAACCGGGTCAGCAGGGCGACCGAGACACCGACCATCGCGGCCAGCAGGTCGCCACCGACGGCGGCCCAGCGGTAGACCCCGACCCAGCGGGGCTCGGTCGAGCGGGACGGCAGCGGAACGATCGCGGGGACCTCGTGCGGCACCACCCAGAGCGGACGGCGGTCATCGACCGCGTCCGGCGCCTCTGCTCCGCTCACTCCGGCCTCTCGTCTCACGCTGCGACCACCGGGTCACGGTATGTACCCGCCGCAGTCTGCAGTCTGCCCTACCCACTGTCAAACGGAGATCGCCACCGAAGGTGACGGAACAACTGCGTTGCCTGAAATCCCCAGAATTCACCCGCCGGTCGGCGGCGCGACATCGCAGAGTACTACGCGCGAGGGCCGGCAGCGACGGAGACGCGGGGATGCTTGGCTAGAATTTGCGTAGGGGTGGAGTGGGGGACATGACACACGACGACATCGAGCGGTCGCGCGTGCCCGCGGGCCGGCCGGCACTGGCTCCGGCGGTTCGCCGCCCGGCCAAGGCCTTGGTGCTGCTCGGGCTGCCGGTGTTGGTCCTGCCCGCCCTGATCTACGCGGGAGACACCACCCCCAGCCGGCTGGACACCCGCGTCGAGCGGGCCGTTCTCGAGGGCGCGCCGCACGGCACCTGGGAGCTGATCCGCGGCATCGACTGGCTCGGCGAACCGATCGGCCGGGCCCTGTTGCTGATCGCGATCACCTTGGCCTGCTGGTTCGCCGGGCGACGTGCGCTGGCCGTCACCGCCGTGGTCAGCATGGTCGCGGTCACCGGGCTCGCCACCGTGCTGAAACCGTTGGTGGGCAGGCGGATCCACGCCGGCTTCCTGTCCTATCCCAGCGGGCACACCGCGGCGCTCACCGCCGCGGCGCTGATCATCGGGATCCTTCTGGCCGACGTGCTCGGCCTCGGCCCGATCGCGGGTACGGCGGTCATGCTCGGCGTCACCGTGGCCGGGGCCGCGGTGACCTCATGGGCGCAGATCATCCTGTCCGCGCACTATCCCACCGACACCGTCGGCGGTTTCGGCCTGTCCCTGGTCGTGGTCCCGGCGACCGCGCTGCTGACGGACGCCGCGCTCAGGCGAAGCGGCGGAAGACAGGCTTGACCGAACGTCCGCCCATCCACGGTGTCGGATCGTCGCCGTCCAGTGCCTTGCGGTAAACGACACAGGCCTGACCGACCACGTCGACCGTGTGCGCGATGTCCGCGTCGGTGAGCGCCGCGCTGACCACGAACGACGGCCCGATCACCCCGCCGAGGATCAGCTCGCGCAGGAACAGGGTGCGGAACTCCTGCGATGGCTGCCCCTCCTGGTCGAGGGTCGCGAAGACCATGTTGCTGGGCCGGCCCCGGACGACGACGTGGTCCTCGACCCCGGCCGCCGCGGCGACCTCCCGGACTCCCGACGCCAGCTTGTCGCCGAGCTCGTGCAGCCGGGCCGCGATGCCTTCCTCCTTGTAGACGTCCATCACCGCGATGGCGGCCGCGAGCGCGTGCGTCTCGGCGCCGTGCGTGGTGGACAGCAGGAACACTCGCTCGTGGTCGTCGCGCAGACCGCCGCGCTCCATGAACTCCCGCTTGCCGGCCAGGGCCGACACCGCGAACCCATTGCCGAGTGCCTTGCCGAAGGTGGAGAGGTCGGGCGTCACGCCGTACACGCCCTGGGCGCCGGCCTCGGAGAAGCGGAAGCCGGTGATCATCTCGTCGAAGATCAGCAGCGCGCCGTAGCGGTGGGCGAGGTCGCGGAGGGCTTCGAGGTAGCCGGCCGGCGGGTCGTGCTGGGTGGCCGCCTCCAGGATCAGGCAGGCGATCTGGCCCTCGTGCCGGGTCAGCAACTCCTCGGTCGCGGCCAGATCGCCGTACGGGAAGGCCACCGTCAGGTCGCCGATCTCGTCCGGGATGCCGGCCGCCATCGGGGTCCGGGTGATGAACCAGTCGTCGATCGAGAAGAACGCGTGGTCGGAGCAGATCGCGACCAGCGGCTTCCCGGTGACCGCGCGGGCCAGCTTCACCGCGGCGGTGGTGGCGTCCGAGCCGTTCTTGGCGAACTTCACCATGTCCGCGGTCGGCACCGAGGCCAGGAACCGCTCGGCCGCCTCGAGCTCGACGATGCTCGGCCGGACGAAGTTGCTGCCGCGGCCGAGCTCGCGCCGGACCGCCTCCAGCACCTTCGGGTGGGCGTGGCCGAGGCTGACCGCGCGCAGCCCGGAGCCGTACTCGACGTACTCGTTGCGGTCGACGTCCCAGACGTGCGCGCCGAGGCCGTGCGAGATCACCGGCGCCATGTCCTGCGGGTACTGGTCGTCGCCCTTGGCGTAGGTGTGCGCGCCACCCGGGACGAGCTCGTGCAACCGGGCGTTGGCCCGGAACGACTTGCCGAACGACTTGGTCATGACAGTCTCCTGGTGGCTTCGGCGAGCGACGGCGCGGCCTTGTCCCGGTCGGACATCAACGTGACCGGCAGCGGCCACTCGATCGCCAGGCCGGGATCGTCGAAGGCGATCGACACGTCCTCGCTCGGGTCGTGGGCCCGGTCGATCCGGTACGAGACGTCGGCCGGGTCGGTGAGCGCCTGGAAGCCGTGCGCGCACCCGGCCGGGACGTAGACGGTGACCTGGTTGTCCCCGGTCAGCTCGAAGTACTCGACGTTGCGGTAGGTCGGCGAGTCCGGGCGCAGGTCGACGACGACGTCGAGGACAGCGCCGTACGAGCAGCGCACCAGCTTCGCCTCCCCCGCGCCCGCGCGCACGTGCATGCCGCGGACGACGCCCTTCACCGACCGGGAGATGCTGTCCTGCACGAACGCGTCCGGGTCGAGGCCGGCCGCCGCGACCACGTCGCGGTCGTAGGTCCGCGAGAAGAAGCCGCGCTCGTCCCGGTGCGGTGTCGGCAGGAACATCAGCCCGCCGGCGATCCTCGGTACCTGGATGACGTCCATCGATCCTCCTAGTGCCTGCTCACCCGGACCGCCGGGCCGGCGGCGAACAGGGTCTTGGACAACACGGCGAACTGCTGCTCGAGCAGTACGGCGTACTCGGTGTTCTTCTCGCGCATGGCCGGCTCGAGCCGGGTCGCCCGCGCCTCGAGGGCGCGGAACTGCTCGATCAGCCGCGGCACGCTGAGGTTGCGGATGGACTGGCGGAACTCGGCCAGCCGCATGTCCTCCATCAGGATGTCGTTCTTGGTCGCGTAGCTGATCGAGATGGTCGGTTTCGACAGCCGCAGCGCGGACTGCACGTTGTGGTACCGCGAGGCCACGACCAGGTCCGTCCCGGCCAGCTGGCTCATCAGCTCGCCGAGCGAGTCCGCCGGCTCCCGGACCAGCCGGGACTCGACCAGCTCCGGCCGGGTCTTCCGCAGGTCGTCGTACACGGCGGTCACCACGACCTCGTCGGCCGGGTCACCGGTGACGAGCCGGATCCGGTAGCCGTCGTCGACCAGCCAGCGGGCGAACTCGACGATCTTGGCCTCGTACTCGGCGTAGATCTCGTCCGCCCGGCCCCGGTCGGCACTGGTGCCGTGGTAGTCCATCAGGCCGAGCCCGACGGTCTTGCGCGGCCGCTGCGACGGCTCGGGCGGGACCGGTTCGGGCAGCGCGAAGGCGAGGTCGGGGTAGACCTCGTCCCGGCTGACGTCGAGCCCCATCACCCGCATCGAGTCGCGGGACAGGTGGTCCCGGTACGAGCGGTACGTCGCCAGTCGCGCCGCGCCGGTGTAGAGCCACCGGATCGACCGCTCCCGGGCCACGTTCGCGCCGACGCTGACGAAGGCGACCTTGGCGCCGGCCATCCGGGCCGACACGCACATCAGCAGCAGCGCGTACGGCCAGCCCCACGGGTTCAGCTCCAGGGTCGTCTCGAGCACGCCCATGCCGGGCACGACCACCACGTCGCACCGGCGGAACAGCCGCGGCATGCGGACCAGGTCGGCGACCTTGCCGAACAGCTTGCGCGCGACCGTGGTGAGCCGGGTCCGGCCCGGACCGTGCGCGCCGTACCAGGTGATCGCCGTCGACGGGATGCCGTACTGCCGTTCGAGCTCCTCAGGGCCGGAGCACACACAGCTGATCTCGGCGTCCGGGTGGCTGGTCCGGAGGAACCGCAGCATCGCGTCGAGCGACCCGTGGTTGCCCAGGTTGCCCGATCCCAGCAGGCCGAAGATGGCGATCCGTAGCGGCCTGCGAGTCCCCGCTGTAGTCATTCCTAGGAAGCCCTCCGCTGACCGGCGACCGCGGAGCTCTCCGGGATCGCGGTCGGGGCGCTGGGCGATGCGCTGTCCTCGATGCGGCGCGACGACGAGCCGGGCATGGCCCGGTCCGCCAGCCAGTGCGCCAGGTGGCCGTAGCACTTGCGCCGGTCCGACGACGACAGCGGCGCGCGGCGGATCCCGCCGACGAAGCCGCCGACGTACTCGGCCAGCAGCCGGGCCGTCGGGTGCTTGAGCCGGCTGGCCCGCCGGGGTTCCATGTTCGCGGACCGGGAGCGGATGGTCGGCTTGGCCCGCTCGGCCCGGTCCGGGTGGTCCCGGCGGAAGAACAGCAGCTCGGGCACCTGGTGGAACCGGCCGTACAGGCACAGCTCGGCCATGATGGTGCGGTCGGAGTGGTGGTAGCTGCCGTTCAGCGGCGTCCGGCGCAGGATGTCCGAGCGCATCACGCCGTAGAAGTCGTCGCCGCCGACCCCGAACAGCAGGCTCTTGAACCGCTCCGGCGCCCGCGGGTCATCGGTGGCCAGCGGGTAGTCGACCTTCAGCACGATGTCGCCGTTCCCGTCGATGATCGCCTGGTGCGCGTGCGCCAGCACCAGCGCCGGGTCGTCGTCGAGCGCCTCGATGCAGCGCAGCAGCAGGTCGCGGCCGTAGAGGTCGTCGTACGACGCCCACTTGAACAGCTCGCCGCCGCTGTGCTCGAAGGTCCAGTTGTGGTTCGGTGTCGCGCCGATGTTCACCGGCTGCCGGTAGTAGCTGATCCGTGAGTCCTTGGCCAGGTACTCGCGGCAGATCTCCTCCGTGCTGTCGGTGGAGGCGTTGTCCGAGATGACCAGCTCGAAATCGCCGTAGCTCTGTCCCAGCAGGGCGTCGAGGGACTCGGCCAGGTACTTCTCCCCGTTGTAGACCGGCAGGCCGACACTCAGCCTTGGTACCGCGTTCATGTGCTCCTCATTTCTGGCATCTGTTGCCGGTCCGCCGCCCCAGCCGGTTCCGGTTCCGTCCCATGCCGCCGCTCGCGGATCCCCACCCGGAGACTCCACCACCAGACGATCGCCCCGACGAACGTCGCGCCCGCCGCCCCCCAGGCCGACCCGAGGGCGCCCCCCAGCACCCCACCGCCGACCCCGCCCACCAGGTACGCCGCCGAGGCGTACAGCTGGGCCTTCAGACTCCGCCGAGCCACCCCGAGTGCGCGCAGGCCCGCCGACGCACCGGTGTAGAAGCTGGCGAACATCACCGACAAGGTTGCCGGCACCAACAACGGCTCCGTGGAGTCCCAGACCTCGCCGAGCACCGCGTGTCCCCAGGCATGCGGCAGCAGGAACACCAGCCCCAGGCCCCACGCGAGCGCCGCCAGCGCCTGGGCGCTGCCGAGCAGTAGGCAGAACTTCCGCAGCGCCCCCAGCGAGCGGCGGAGCATCCGCGCCGCCTCCGGAACCGCCACCAGACCGATCCCGGAGAGCACGATGAAGAACGGCCCGAGCATCATCTCTGCGCCGCGGACGGTGCCGACCGCGGCCACGCCGGCGAACGCGCCCAGGCCGTACATCTTCAGCTGGTACGCGCCGCTGATCGTGGTGTTCTCGGCCAGGTAGCGCAGCCCGAGATCCCGATGGTCGTGCAGCCAGTGCAGAGCCTGGAACAGCCGGGGTACGACGCCGGCCTGCAAACCACTGACCAGCGCCGCGAAGATCCCGGCCGCTCCCCAGGCCAGGACGAACTTGGTCACGCTCGGACCGTCGTGCTTGGCCAGGTAGAGCAGCGGCACCAGCGCGACCGCCCACGTGATGTCGCTGAGGAACGCCTTGCCGCCTTGGCCGGAGGCGAAGAACGCGAACCGCCAGCTGTCCTGCAGCATCAGCCCGGGCAGCACGCAGCCCAGCGCGACGAACGCGGCGCCGGGCCGGCCACCGAGCGCGGCGCCGACCCCGACACAGATCAGGCCCATCGCCAGGCCGACCGCGATCGCCATCCCGGACGAGCGCGCCACGGCCTTCTTCCACACCTCGTGCGGCACCCCGCTGAAGCGCACCGCCAGCGGATCGGTCGCGAGTCCACGGGAGATGTTGACCACCAGGCCGTAGGTGACCCAGGCCAGGCTGAAGGCGCCGAACTCCGCGGCGCCCAGCGACCGGGCCACGACGATGCCGACCACGAAGCTGACCAGGCTGGTGACAGCCTGGTCAGCAAGACCCCAGGTAACGCGGCGCAGCACCCCTCGCATGAGTCAGCCCACGACTTCGTGCGGTTCGGGTAGCGGGACCAGGTACGTGGCACCCCAGCCGCCACCGGACTCGAGCTGTGCGATCACTTCGTCGGCGATGTCCCAGGTGAGCACCAGGACGACGTCCGGCCGCGCGGCCCGCAGTTCCTCGATCGGCCGGATCGGGACGCCGCAGCCACCGGGGATCCGCCGACCGTGCTTGCCGGGGGCCAGGTCGACCGTGAATGGCAGCAGGTCGGTGGTGACCTTGCTGAGGTCCAGGAGCACCGGCGCCTTCGAAGGAGCGCCGTACCCGAGCACGGTCCGGCTGGCGGCCTTGTGGCGGGCGAGCTCGTCGTGCAGCACTCCGGCCGCGTGCCACGCGGCCTCCTGGAAGCTGCCGAGCTGAACCTCGTCGGCGATGCCGGCCGCCTCCTCGTCCTCGAGCACCACGTCGACCGACGCATCCGGCTTGGCGTCCGCGGTGTGCCGCAGCATCACCATCAGGCTGCCGCCGAACATCTCGACCTGCTTGACCGACTCGACGGTCAGGCCATGCAGGCCGGCGACGCGCTGCAGTGCCCGCAGGGAGATGTACGACCAGTGGCCGTGCCGGATGGTGTCGAACTGGTTGCCGATGAACAGCGGCAGCAAGTGGTGGAACTCCATCACCAGCAGGCCGCCCGGCGCGAGCCGGTCCGCCCGCAGCTTCAGCAGGTCTCCGAACGCCGGCTCGTGCACGATGCCGTGCACATCGACGACCAGGTTGGCCTTCTCCCCGTCACCGGCCAGCCGGCACCCGGCGGCGTACAGGTGCTGGAGCCAGGAACCGCCGTGGTGGCTGGCGAACTCGAACACCACCCCGCCGGTCAGCTCCGGGTAGTCGGCCAGGATCTCCTTCACCGACTTCTCCGCGTGCGCGATGCTGGTCGCGGACTCGACCGCCAGCGGCTCCTCCGGCAACTGCGGCTCGACCGGGCCGAGCTGGACCAGCGTGCAGTCCCGGCACAGCCACAGCTCGAGCGGCCAGCGCGGATCCGGGCCGGGCGTCTCCGCGGGTGGGAAGTAGTCGGCGCACGGCTGCGCACCCAGGTCCACCACGGGTACGACGTTCTCCCCCGCGCACCCACGACACGTGAAGCTCACTTGCTCATCCCCTCCGGTCACCATGTCAACGTCGCCTTGGCCGTGGTGAACGCCTCCGCGTACGGCGCCCGGCACTCCATGCCGCGCAGCCTGGCCAGCCCGGCGAAGACCTCTTCGTCGAACCAGTCGTGCGGAACCTGCGACGGGTAGGCCTTGTGCAGCCGGGTGATCTTCTCCCGCAGCTGCTCCTCGGTCAGGTCGACGTACAGCCACGGCCGGCCGATGTCGCCGTCCCACTTGGGGATCTCGTAGTGCAGCACCAGGTGGCTGCGCCACACCGTCGGAGCGAGCTCCGCGATCAGGCGGTGGTCCTGGTGCGCGTCAGTGCGGCTCGGGGCCAGCACCAGGTCCGGGCTGCGCCCAGAACCAGTGGTACCGCCGCGGGCCGTTGCCTCGAGCAACTCCTTGGTCTCGTTCCAGAACGCCGGCAGCCGGCCGTCCGGCAGCTCGGCCGAGGTCACGGTCACCTCGCACTCGGGCAGGAACAGCTCCGCGGCCCGCCGGGCCTCGTCGAGTCGCAGCGGACTGCCGGTCGCGATCACGAACTCGGCGGTCAGCTCCGGCACCGACTCGGCCAGCTTGAGCAGCGTGCCGCCGCAGCCGATCTCGATGTCGTCCGGATGCGCGCCCAGGGCCACCAGGTGGACCGGGCGCTCGAGCAGGCCGAGCTGGAACGGCAGCATCAGATCGCCACCACCAGCGTGTCGTCGTCGGACGGCAGGGCCGGCGACTTGTCCAGCACCTGCGAACGCTGCTCCCGGGTCTCGTGGCTCCACAGTGCCCACGGCTTCTTGCCGGACCGGTACAGCTCCTCGAGCTGGCTGCGCTCCTTCAGGGTGTCCATCGGCGCCCAGAACCCGTGGTGCGGGATCGCCTCCAGCCGGCCCATCGCCGACAGCCGGGGGAACGCGTCCCCGACCAGGTCCTCGTCCTCGTGCAGGACGTCGAAGATCTCCTTCTTGATCACGAAGTAGCCGCCGTTGATCCACAGGTTCAGGTCGGCGGCCGACCGCAGGCCGGTGATCCGGGCGTCGGTGCCGAACTCGACCACATGGAACGAGGCCTGCGGCGGGACCGCGAGCAGGCTGGCGGTGATGTCGCTGGTCATCACGTGGTCGACGATCTTGTCCATCGGCGCGTCGGTCAGCACGTCGCCGTAGTTGGCCAGGAACGCGTCGTCGTCCTCCAGGTACGGGCGGACCCGGCGCAGCCGCTCGCCGATCGAGGTGTCGATCCCGGTGTCGACGAAGGTGATCTTCCACTCGCTGATGTCGGAGTCGAGCAGCTCGATCCGCTGCCCGCCCTTGGTCATCACGAAGTCGTTCGACACGGTCTCGTCGTACCGCAGGAAGTACTCCTTGACCGCCGAGCCGCCGAAGCCCAGGCAGAGGATGAACTCGGTGTGCCCGAAGTGCGCGTAGTAGCGCATCACGTGCCACAGGACCGGCCGGTCGCCGATCGTCATCATCGGTTTCGGTGCGGAGTCCACCCCGCTGCGCATCCGCAGCCCGAACCCCCCACAGAAGATCACGACCTTCATTTGGAACTGCCCCTCCCCTATGGCTGTACTGCCGTGTTCAGATCACTTCGAGGCGCGGGATGGGTACGACGAACTTCGCGCCCCACTCCCGTGCGTAGGCCAGCTGGTGGACGATCTCCTCGCGCAGGTTCCACGGCAGGATCACGATGTAGTCCGGCCGTACCTCGGCCAGCCGCTCCGGCGCGTGGATCGGGATGTGCGTCCCGGGCAGGAACATGCCGTGCTTGTGCGGGCTGCGGTCGACGGTGAACGGCAGCAGGTCCTCGCGGATGCCGCAGTGGTTCAGCAGCGTGTTGCCCTTGCCGGGAGCGCCGTACCCGGCGACCGACTTGCCGGCCCGGGCGGCGCCGACCAGGAAGCTGACCAGGTCGGCCTTGATCGCGAACACGTCGTCGGCGAACCCGGCGTGCCCCTCGACCGTGTGCAGCCCGGCGTCCTCCTCGTCCTTCAGAACCTTCAGCACCAGCTCCGACGGCTCCCCCGCCGTCTCGACCGGCTGCGACATCAGCCGCAGCGAGCCGCCGTGGCTGACGAGCTCCTGGACGTCGACCACCTTCAGGCCCGCCTTCTCCAGCGCGGCCGCCGCGGTCTTCAGGGTCAGGTACTGGTAGTGCTCGTGGTAGATCGTGTCGTACTGGCGGCCCTCGATCAGCCGCAGCAGGTGCGGGAACTCGAGCGACACCAGGCCGTCGTCCTTGACCAGCGCCCGCAGGCCCTTGGCGAAGTCGACGATGTCCGGCACGTGCGCGAAGACGTTGTTGCCGACGACAAGGTCCGCCTGGCCGTGCCGGGCGGCCGCGTCCCGGCCGGTCTCCTCGCCGAGGAAGTAGCTCTCGGTCCGGATGCCCTTCTCGTTGGCGATCTCGGCGATGTTCGCGGCCGGCTCGATGCCGAGCACCGGGATACCGAGCGCGACCGCGTGCTGCAGCAGGTAGCCGTCGTTGCTGGCCGCCTCGACGATCAGGCTCTCGGCGCCGAGGTCGAGCCGCTCCTGCATGTCCACGACGAACCGGCGGGCGTGCTCGACCCAGCTGGTCGAGTACGACGAGAAGTACAGGTAGTCGCTGAACACGTCGTCGGCCGCGACGTACGCCGGCAGCTGGACCAGCAGGCAGTTGTCACAGATCCGGACGTGCAGCGGGTAGAAGGTCTCACCGCTGTCGAGCTGGTCGGCCCGCAGGTAGCTCTCGCACGGCGGCGACATCCCCAGGTCGACGAACGTGCGCGTCAACGGCTCGCCACAGAGGCGGCAGGCGACTGGTTCCCCCATCAGTGCTTCTCCTCGAACAGTGGTGCCCCCGGTCCCGGGAACTGGTCATCGGTCTGCCGGCGCAGCTGGTCGTCGACCAGCCCCGCGGACAGCAGCTGCTGGATCCGGCGCAGCCGGACGAACTGGGCGGAGTCGAAGTCCGCCTGGGTCAGGCCGTGCCGCTGGTACGCGGCGGCCAGCTCGTCGACGCCCTTGCGCACCGTCCACTGCAGCCGCAGGTCCGGGAAGGTGTCGTTGAGCTTGGCGAAGTCGACCTTGTAGTTGCGCAGGTCCGGCCCGGCGCCCGCGGCGATCGACAGCGTCGAGCCCGGTACGGCGTCGCGGACCATCTCGGCGATGTCGCGGACCTGGACCACGTCCTCGGACCGGCCGACGTTGAACGCCTCGTCGTGGATCACCTCGCGCGGCGACTCCAGCACCGTCAGGAACACCCGGCTGATGTCCTCGATGTGCACCAGCGGCCGCCACGGCGTGCCGTCGCTCTCCAGCCGGACCTGGCCGCTCGTCATCGCGATCGCGGTCAGGTTGTTCACCACGATGTCCAGCCGCAGCCGGGTGGAGGCGCCGTACGCGGTCGCGTTGCGAAGGTAGGTCGGGCTGAAGTTGTCGTCGGCAAGCTTGGACAGCTCCGCCTCGGCCAGCGCCTTGGTCTCGCCGTACGGCGTGACCGGGAACATCTCGGCGTCCTCGGTGACCGCTTCGGAGCCGGCCGCGCCGTACAGGCTGCAGGAGGAGGCGAACAGGAACCGCTCGACACCGGCGTCCTTGGCCGCGCGGGCGACGTTCAGGGTGCCGTCCAGGTTGACCGAGTAGGTCGCGTCCCGGTTCAGGTGGCCGAGCGGGTCGTTGGACAACGCGGCCAGGCAGACGACGGCGTCGTACCCCTGGAGCTCGGCCGAGGTGACGTCGCGCATGTCGCGCGGCTTGCGGGAGCCGATCGGGTCCGGCCCGCCGAGCAGGTCGCAGCCCTCGTACAGCCCGGTGTCCAGCCCGTCGACCTGGTGCCCGGCGTCCCGCAGGAACGGCACCATCACCGCACCGATGTACCCGCGATCCCCGGTGACCAGAACTCTCATCCGCCCGCTCCTCCGCTCGGCTCTGTCGTCGCTACAACAGATCACCGAGCGAGCGCCGTGATACATCGCCCGCGGATTCGATTCCGGCAAGTCCGGTGTATCAGCGCCCGAGGGTGGCTGCTCCATAGAGGGCTGAGACCAGCAAGGGGAGATCCACGCTCAATTGGGGGGCGTTATGAAGGTTGCCGTATTCGGCTTGGGCTACGTGGGGTCGGTCACGGCGGCTTGCCTGGCCGCCGCCGGCCACGACGTCTGGGGGGTCGATGTCGACACAGCCAAGGTCGGACCGATCACCGAGGGCCACAGCCCGGTGGTCGAACCCGGCCTGGACGAGCTCGTGGCGGCCGGCGTCACCGCGGGCAGACTGCACGCGACCACCGACCCGCGACTGGCCCTGGATGGAGCGGACGTCTCCCTGATCTGCGTGGGAACGCCGTCGACACCGGCCGGCAGCACCGACCTCACCTACATCCGGCGCGCGGTCCGCGACATCGCGGAGGCGGCCGGGGTGGTCGCGCCGCCGGCGTCGGGCTTCCACAGCATCGTCGTCCGCAGCACCGTCCCGCCGGGCACCGTCGACGAGGTCGTCGAGCAGGTCCTGGCCGAGGTGCCCGCCTCCGGCGACTTCACCTTCGGTACGGCGATGTGCCCGGAGTTCCTGCGCGAGGGCTCCGGGCTGGCGGACTTCTACGACCCGCCGTTCGTCGTGGTCGGCACCAGGAACCCGCGGGTCGGTACCGCTCTGACCGACCTGTTCGGCTTCCTCCCGGCAGAGGTGCAGGTGGTCGACGTCCGGACCGCCGAGGCGCTCAAGTACGCCTGCAACGCGTTCCACGCCACCAAGGTCTCGTTCGCGAACGAGATGGGCCGGATCTTTCGGTACTACGGCGTGGACTCGCGGGAGGTCATGCGGCTCTTCGTCCAGGACACCAGCCTCAACATCTCGCCGTACTACCTGCGCCCCGGGTTCGCGTTCGGCGGCTCGTGCCTGCCGAAGGACCTGCGCTCGGTGCTGCACCTGGCCCGGGTCAACGACACCGACCTGCCGCTGCTGGCCGGCACGCTCGCGACCAACGAGCTGACCGTCCGCGACGTGGTGGACCGGGTGGTGGCCGGACCGGGCCGTGAGATCGCGCTGCTCGGCCTGAGCTTCAAGACCGCGACCGACGACCTGCGCGAGAGCCCGAGCGTCGAGCTCGCCGAGCGGCTGATCGGCAAGGGCTACAACCTGCGCATCTACGACGCGATCGTGAACCCGAGCCGGCTGGTCGGCGCCAACCTGCGGCACGTGCGGTCCAAGCTGCCGCACCTGCAGCGGGTGCTCACCGCCGACCCGGTCGAGGCGCTGCGCGGGGCGGACCTGGCGCTGGTCTCGGCGACCGACCCCGCGGCGATCAGCGCGCTGCTCACGACGCCACCGGCCCGGACCATCGACCTGAGCGGCCGGCTGGGCGCCGAGGTCGAGGCGCTGGCCGGATACGAAGGAGTGGGCTGGTGAGCGGTCCGCGCGTCCTGATCATCATCCAGAACCTGTGGGTGCCGTTCGACCGCCGGGTCTGGCTGGAGTGCAAGGCCCTGACGGCCTCCGGGTACGACGTGACCGTGGTCTGCCCCAAGGGCCCGGGTGATCCGTCGTACCAGGTCCTCGAGGGCGTCACCGTGCACAAGTACAAGGCGTACGCGCCCGGTGGCAGCAAGCTCAGCTTCGTGGCGGAGTACGCCTACTCGTTCCTGATGACGCTGCTGCTGGTGCTGCGGGCCCGCAAGGCCGGCAAGTTCCAGGTGCTGCAGGCGTGCAACCCGCCGGACATCTTCTGGCCGATCGCGATCCTGCTGCGCCGCCTGGACCGGACCAAGTTCGTCTTCGACCACCACGACCTGTGCCCGGAGCTGTTCCAGTCCCGCTTCGGCGGTACGACGAGCCCGGCGTACAAGGGCCTGCGCTGGCTGGAGCGGCGGACGCACCGGACGGCGGACCACGTCACCTCGACCAACGACTCCTACCGGCACATCGCGATCACCCGGAGCGGCAAGGCCAACCACGACGTGACCGTCGTGCGAACCGGCCCCGATCCGGAGCGGTTGCGCCGCGGCGCACCGGACGAGTCGGTGCGCCGCGGGCACCGGTACCTGGTCACCTACATCGGCGTGATGGGCCCGCAGGACGGCGTCGACATCGTCGTCAAGGCCGCCGACGTGGTCGTCAACAAGCTCGGCCGCACCGACATCGCGTTCACGCTGATGGGCGGCGGCGACGCCTTCGACGACGTGGTCGCACTGCGGGACGAGCTGGGCCTGCAGGAGCACGTCGAGTTCACCGGCCGGGTGCCGGACGAGACGGTCCGCACGGTGATGTCGACCGCCGACCTCGGCCTGTCGCCGGACCCGAAGAACCCGCTCAACGACGTCTCCACGATGAACAAGACGATGGAGTACATGGCCTTCGAGCTGCCGGTCGTCGCCTTCGACCTGATCGAGACCAAGGTCTCGGCCGCCGAGGCCGCGGTGTACGTCGAGCCGAACGACGTGACCAAGTACGGCCAGGCGATCGTCGACCTGCTGGACGACGAGGTACGGCGCCGCCGGATGGCCCGGTTCGGTCGCGAACGGGTCGAGCAGGTGCTCGCCTGGAAGCACCAGCAGAAGGCCTACCTCGAGGTGTACGACCGGCTCACCGGCCACTCGAGCGTCGTCGGCGAGTTCCCGAAGGCTGCGGGGTCCTGATGTGCGGCATCGCCGGCTGCTACCAGCAGCACGACGGTCTCGCCCTCGCGCAGACCATGAACGACCGGATCGCGCACCGCGGTCCGGACGCCGACGGCGTGTACCGGTTCGAGGACGGTGACATCCGGGCGTACCTCGCGCACCGCCGGCTGTCGATCATCGACCTGTCCTCGGGCGCGGACCAGCCGTTCACCAAGCGCGGCCTGACGATCAGCTACAACGGCGAGCTCTACAACTACAAGGAGTTGCGCGCCGAGCTGGCCCGGGCCGGGGTGGCGTTCCGGACGCACTCCGACACCGAGGTGGTGCTGGAAGCGTGGCGCCGCTGGGGTCCGGCGGCGCTGTCGCGGTTCCGGGGCATGTTCGCGTTCGCGATGCTCGACGAGGACAGCGGCAGCCTGTTCCTGGCCCGCGACCCGCTCGGCATCAAGCCGCTGTACTTCCTGCGCCGGCACGGCGGCGTCATCTTCGCGTCCGAGCTGAAGGCGCTGGTCGCCGCGATCGGGCCGGAGCTGCGGACCGATCCCGGCGCGCTGATCTCCTCGATGCTCTACTACTGGCTGCCCGAGCAGCGCTGCGCGATCGACGGCGTGGAGAAGCTCCCGCCGGGCTCGTGGTCGGAGTTCCGGCCGGACGGCAGCAGCCGGCACGAGACGTACTGGCGGGTGACCGACGTCGCCACCGAGGCGGCCGCCGGCCCGCCCGCCGACCTGCGCACGGTCATCGAGGAATCGGTCGCCGCGCACCTGGTCGCCGACGTCGGGGTGTCGACGTTCCTCAGCGGCGGTCTCGACTCCAGCCTGGTCACGGTGCTGGCCAAGCGGCTCGACCCGGGAATCGACTCGTACACGATCACCTTCCGGGCGCAGGACCAGCGGCTCGAGGCGATGCCCGACGACGCGATCTACGCCCGCAAGGTGGCCCAGCAGTTCGGCATCGACCTGCACGAGATCGAGATCGCGCCCGACGTGGTGGACCTGCTGCCCCGGATCGTCGACGTACTGGACGAGCCGATCGGCGACCCGGCCGCGATCAACACGCTGCTGATGTGCGACGCCGCCCGCGACGCCGGGGTCAAGGTGCTGCTGTCCGGGATGGGCGCCGACGAGTTGTTCGGCGGCTACCGCAAACACCTCGCCTGCGTGATGGGAGCGCAGTACCAGCGGCTTCCCGGCGTCCTGCGGAACGGGCTGATCGGCCCCACGGTCCGGCGGCTGCCGGTGACCGTGAACGGCCGCGGCCTGCGGTACGCGCGCTGGGCGAAGCGGTTCCAGACCTTCGCGGACCTGCCCGAGGAGACCGCGTTCCGGCGCAGCTACACGATGTACGACGGCGACCAGCTGGCCGGACTGCTCAGCCCCGACCTGGAGCCGTACGTCGGGAAGCTGCTCTCCGAGCACAGCGACATCTACCACGACACCACGCTCGACGACCACGTCAACCGGATGTGCCTGGCCGACGCGCGGATGTTCCTGCCCGGCCTGAACCTGGCCTACACCGACCGGTCCAGCATGGCCGCGTCGACCGAGGTCCGGACGCCGTTCGTGGACCCGATCGTCGCGCGGGCCGCGTTCTCCATCCCGGGCAGCGCGAAGATCCACCGGCGGCAGGGCAAGCTCGCGCTGAAGAAGGCGGCCGAGGCCTGGTTGCCGAAGGAGATCATCTACCGGCCGAAGGCGTCGTTCAGCGCGCCGCTGCGGGCCTGGGTCCGCAACGACCTGCGCGAACTGGTGGACGACGTGCTCCTGCGTGGCGAGCTGGTCGGCAGCGGTTTCCTGCAGCAGGCCGCCGTACAGCGTCTGGTCGACGACGAGCGGGCCGGGCGTGAGGACTACTCCAAGCAGATCTGGCAGCTGCTGACGCTCGAGACCTGGACCCGGCACATGCGCTCCCTGGGCGTGACCATCACCTCCTTGTGAAGGACGACATGAAACAGGTTGCACAGAACTACAAGTCCGGTGAGCTGGCGGTGCTCGACGTGCCGCCGCCCACCTGTGCGCCCGGTGGCGTGCTGGTCCGCTCGCTCTACTCGCTGATCTCCACCGGTACCGAGCTGATGAAGGTCGGCGAGGCCAAGCTGTCGATGCTCGGCAAGGCGCGGGCGCGGCCGGACCAGGTGAAGAAGGTGCTGGACTCGGTCGCCCAGCAAGGTGCGCTCAACACCTACAAGAAGGTGATGAACAAGCTCGACTCGTACACGCCGCTGGGCTACTCGCTGTGCGGTGTGGTCGTCGAGGTCGGCGCCGGAGCCGAGGAGTTCAGCGTCGGCCAGCTGGTCGCTGCCGCGGGCAACGAGTTCGCCTTGCACGCGGAGTACAACTGGGTGCCGGTCAACCTGTGCGTTCCGGTGCCGGACGGCGTGCCCCCGGAGCAGGCCGCGTTCTCGACCGTGGGTGCGATCGCGATGCACGGCGTACGGCAGTCGGAGGTGCAGCTCGGCGACACGGCGGTGGTGATCGGACTCGGCCTGGTCGGACAGCTCGTGGTGCGGCTGCTGGTCGCGGCCGGCGTCCGGGTGTTCGGCATCGACACGGTCGAGGACCGGTGCCGGATGGCGGAGAAGGCCGGCGCGCTGCACTGCTCGTCGGCCGACGAGGCGGGCATCGCCGTACTCGAACGGTCGCTGCTGGAGGCGTCGAACGGGCTGGGCGCGGACCACATCCTGCTCGCCGCCGGCGGTCACTCCAACGGCCCGGTCGAGACCGCGGCGCGGCTGGCGCGCGACCGCGCCCGGGTCGTCGACATCGGCAAGACCAAGCTCGACCTGCCGTGGAACGCCTACTACGACAAAGAGCTCGACGTCCGGTTCTCCCGCTCCTACGGCCCCGGCCGGTACGACGACCGCTACGAGCTCGAAGGCATCGACTACCCCGCCGGCTACGTCCGCTGGACCGAACGCCGCAACCTCGAGTGCTTCATCGACCTGATCGCCCGCGAACAGATCGACGTAGGCTCCCTGGTAGCAAGAGTCTTCCCCATCGCAGACGCCACCGAGGTCTACCAACAACTCTCGTCAGGCGCCTTCCCCGGTGTCGGGTTCTTGTTCGAGTACCCGGATGTTCCACACCAGGAAGCCGCTCCTCGAACACCGTCGGTTGCCCGACCGGCAAGCCCAACCACTGGTTCTGTTCGGTTGGGGTTTGTGGGCGCCGGCAACTACGCGTCTTCGATGCTTCTTCCGCACCTGCAGAAGAACGAGGATGTTGCGCTGGCTCATGTCGCGACCAACAAGTCGTTGTCGGCGGCGAATGCTCAGCGGCGGTTCGGGTTTGAGCAGATCTCGACGGATGCCCAGGCTGTGTTGTCGGACGAGTCGCTGGATGCGATCTTCGTGGTGACCCGGCACAGCACGCACGCGGACCTGGCGTGCAAAGCGCTCGAGACCGGGAAGGCCGTGTTCGTCGAGAAGCCGTTGGCCTTGAACGACGAGGACCTGGACCGGATCGTCGCGACCGTGGACGCAACCGGCAACGACCGCTTGATGGTCGGGTTCAACCGCCGGTTCGCGCCGCTGCTGACCGACCTGCGCGAGCGCTTCGGCACGCCCGGCGGCGGCTCCTCCCTGCGCTACCTGGTGAACGCCGGCCGGCTGGACCCGTCCAGCTGGTACCTGGACCAGGACAAGGAAGGCAGCCGGTTCGGCGGCGAGGGCGGCCACTTCATCGACACGGTGAGCTGGTGGCTCGACAGCCTGCCCACCGAGGTGTACGCCGTACCCGGACCGGACGCCGGCGACGTGATCGTCAGCCTGCGGTTCGCGAACGGGTCGGCCGCCACGATCAGCTACGTCGGCGGCGGCAACTCGCGGTTCCCGAAGGAGACGCTGGACATCACCGGTGGCGGCCGCAACGGCCGGCTGGACAACTTCCAGAGCGCGTCGGTGTGGGCGGGCCGAAAGCCGTCGACCCGCAAGGCTCGCGGCACCGACAAGGGCCAGCGAGTCGAGCTGGAACGCTTCGTCCAGGCGGTGAAGACCGGTGGACCGATGCCGATCCCGTTCGACTCGCTGGTCGCCACCACCCGCGCGACCATCGCCGTCGACCGCAGCATCGCCAGCGGCAAGCCGGAGGCCGTATGAGCCGCCAGCCCTTGGGTTGGTACGTCCGCCGCCTGCGCCGGATGTCCCCCACCGAGCTGGCCTGGCGAACGCGTGACCACGTACGGCGTACTGCCTGGGCCTACCAGCAGGTCCGGCCCGGGCAGGACGCCGACATCCAACTGCCGCTGCGCAAGGAGCTGACCTTCCCGGCCGTGCTGCCGCCGCACGCCGCCGACGGCGTGCCGGACGCGGCGCGTACGGCGGTCATCGAGACCGCCGACGCGATCCTGGCCGGAAAGCTCGAGGTGCTCGGCGTCGACCGGACCGACCTGAAGGCGCCGGACTGGTTCCGCGACCCGACCACCGGCCGCCGGTCGGACCCGGCGGAGTACACGTTCAAGCTCAACCACCGCAACGAGGACCTGGTCGGGAACATCAAGCAGGTCTGGGAGCTGTCCCGGCACCACCACCTGACCCAGCTCGCCGCAGCCTGGTACCTGACCCACGACGACACCTACGCGGACCGCGTCGCCGACCACCTGAACGACTGGTGGCGGTCGAACCCGTTCCTGTCCGGGGTGCACTGGGCCAGCGGGATCGAGATCGGCATCCGGCTGATCAGCTGGGCCTGGATCCGGCGGCTGCTCGACGACTGGCCCGAGGTCACCGACCTGTTCGAGCACAACGAGCTGGCGCTGCGGCAGCTCTACTGGCACCAGCGCTACCTGGCCGCCTTCGAGAGCCGGGGCTCGTCGGCGAACAACCACGTGATCGCGGAGGCCGCCGGCCAGCTGATGGGCGCCTGCGCGTTCCCCTGGTTCACCCAAAGCGACAAGTGGCGCGCGAACGCGGCTGAGCTGCTGGAGCGCGAGCTGGACGCCAACACCTTCCCTTCCGGCGTCAACCGCGAGCTTGCGACCGACTACCACCGCTTCGTCTCCGAGCTCGGCCTGTACGCCGCTCTGGAGGCGGACAAGGCCGGTCATCCGTTGAGCGGGCAAACCTGGGCGCTGCTGACCCGGACTGTCGACGTGGCCGCGGCCATCGTCGACAACACGCTGCGCCCACCACGCCAGGGCGACGACGACGAGGGCATGGTCCTCGTCCTCGACCCTCCCGACGTCCACAGCTGGTCGGCGTTCCTCTCGCTCGGCGCCGCGGTCGTCGGCCGCGCCGATTGGTGGCCGGACAGTCCGCAGACGGCGACCGCCGTACTGGCGGGGAGTCTGGTCCACGGTGCGCAGCCGCATCGGCCGGCGCAGCGCCCGGACCACTTCGCCGACGCCGGGATCACGATCCTGCGTAGTCGCGACGCAGGTCCGGAGATCTGGTGCCGCTGTGACGCGGGGCCGCACGGGTTCCTGTCCATCGCGGCGCACGCGCACTGCGACGCGCTCTCGCTCGAGGTCCGGGTCGGCGGCGTCGACATCCTGGCCGACCCGGGGACGTACTGCTACCACGGCGAGGAGGAGTGGCGGAACTACTTCCGCTCCACGATCGCCCACAACACCGTCGAGGTCGCCGGCGCCGAACAGTCCGTCTGGGGCGGCCCGTTCCTCTGGCTGCGCGGCGCGACGGGCAAGGTACGGCGGTACGCCGCCGATGGTGACGTGGTCACCTGGGACGCCGAGCACGACGGCTACCGGTCCGGCGACACCCCGATCACTCACCGGCGGACCGCCGTACTGGATGAGGGCGTGCTGCGGGTCGAGGATCAGCTGGACGGGACGGCCGGCGTACGGATCGCGTGGCATCTCGGCCCGGAGGTGACGGTCGAGCTGGACGGCGCGACCGGGCGGCTGAAGTGGCCGAACGGGTCCGCGATGGTCGAGTTGCCGGCCGGGTTGAGCTGGACCGCGCACTGTGGTGGTGACGATCCGTTGCTCGGCTGGTACTCACCGCGATTCGGCCGCAAGGTGCCGATCACCACGCTGGTCGGCTCCGGGGTGCTCGGACCGGACTCCCCCGCGATCAGCAGGTTTCACTTCCGGTCCTGACCGGAGTCTTGCTGTATCACCTCCGGTTTCGGCCCCTCTATTACTCCGAACCGATCGTGACGTTCGACTGGAGGAGCGGGGCCTGTGAGTGCACAGCAGCTCGACGTCAAGAAATCCTGGCGTGCCATCCGGCGGCACCGCCTCATCGTCGCCGCCGTGGCAGCGGTTGGCCTGCTCGGCGGGGTGGGCTACGGCCTGCTGGTGCCGCCGTTGCACACGGCCACCTCGCTCGTCGTGCTGCCTCCACCGCCCGCGGCGGACCCGGAGAAGGCCGAGGGCACGCAGAGTATCGAGACCCAGGTGTTCATCGCCGGGAGCGAACCGGTGCTGAAGAGCGCCGGCCAGAACCTGAGCCCGGCGCTGTCCACCAAGGTCGTGCGGGCGCGGGTCAAGGTGACGGCGTTGACCGACGACGTCATCAAGATCGACGCCAAGGGCGAGTCGGCCGCGCAGTCGATGCGGCTGGCGAACGCGGTCTCCGAGGTCTACCTGGTCTTCATCACCACCGACCAGGTGCTGCCCGGCGACCTGGGAAAGAAAACGGGGGCACGGGTGCTGGAGCAGGCGACGACCGCGCGGGGTGGCAACCTCGCGGTCCATCTGGGGATCTGGGGACTGCTCGGCGCGCTGATCGGCGCCGTCGCGGGCTCGATCGGAGTACTTGCCAAGGTGCGCGGCGACCGCCGGCTGCGGTTGCGCGACGAGATCGCCGACGCGGTCGGACTGCCGGTGCTGGCGTCCGTCTCGTCGTACCGGGCGACTGACGTGTCCGACTGGGCCTATCTGCTGGAGCACTACTCGCCGACCGCGGTCGAGGCGTGGAGCCTGCGCAAGACGCTGCACCACCTCGACCTGGACCTGAAGGGCGGCTCCCAGCAGTCGCTGACGGTCATCTCGTTCGCCGACGACGAGAAGGCGCTCCCGCTCGGCCCGCAGCTGGCCGCGCTCGCGACCTCGATCGGTATCTCGACCTCGATCGTGGTCGACACGCACCAGGAGCCGGCCGGGAAGGTTGCCCTGGACATCCACCTGGTCGTGGTCGACCGGGACGCCCCGCACCTGGCCGGCACCACCCGGACCACGCGCACGATCGTCGCGCTGTCGGCGGGCATGGTGACGGCCGAGGAGCTCGCCCGGCTGGCCGTCGCGGCCGCGGCCGACGACCGCATCATCGACGGCCTGGTCGTCACCGACCCCGACCCGTCGGACCGCACCATCGGCCGGGTCTCGCAGTCCATCCGCTCCGGATCGCGGCTGCCCACTCTCCTCACCGGGACCACCGCGAGGAGGACCAAGTGAGCAACCAGCCCTACAACCAGCCCGTCGCCACCGATCCCGGCTGGACCGACGACGACGGCCTGTTCGCGACCGAACCGACGAACGCCTACCCACCGGACAGCCTGGTCACCTTCCGCTTCCTGCGGGACGCCCTGCGCCGGCACCTGCGGATCTGGCTGATCCTGGCCGCCATCGGCCTGCTCGGCGGTCTGGGATCGACGTACGTCCTGCCCCAGCCGCAGGTGTCCGCGACCCGGCTGGTGCTGACGCACAAGGACGGCGAGGACCCGGCCAAGGCGATGGCCACGGATGTCAGCCTGGCGACCACGCACACGGTCGCGCAGCGGGTGATCGACCTGCTCAAGCTGCCGGAGACGCCGGACGATCTGCTGAAGCGGTACACCGCGGCCAACAAGACCGACCGGGTGCTGGAGATCGCCGTACGGGCCAAGACGACCGACGAGGCGACCAGGCAGGCCACGGTCATCGCCCAGGTGTTCCTGATCTTCCGCAAGGAGCAGATCGCGCTGCAGGACGGCCCGCTGCGCCGCGACCTGAGCGCTGCGAACTCGGCGGTCTCGGTGGCCGAGGCGGCGGTCCGGGCGGCCGGCGACAACCCGGACGAGCCGGCCCGGCCGAACAGCACGCAGATGGTCCGGCTCGGCGTCGCCCGGGACCGGCTGCAGTACGTCCGTCAGCAGATGCTGGACCAGGAGGTGCAGGCCTCCCGGATGAACAGCAGCCGGATCCTCGACGTGGCCGCGCCGGTGCCGGTGTCGGCCAAGCGGACGCTGGCGATCAACGCCGGCACCGGGCTGATCGCCGGCCTGTTCATCGGCATCGCCTTCGTGATCGTCCGGGCGCTGATCTCCGACCGGCTGTGGAAGCGGCAGGACATCGCCGGCGCCCTGGGCGCGCGGGTCCGGCTGAGCAGTCCGCGGCCGTCCCGTTTGCAGTTGCTGCCGTTCCCGCGCTACCTGCGCCCGTCCCAGCGGCGGAACCCGGAAGTCCGGCTGATGGTGCAGCACCTCGGTCAGCGGATCTTCTGGGGTGAACGGCCCACGCCGGCCACTGTCGTGGTCAGCGTCGACGACGCCCGCACCTCCGCGCTGGTCGTCGCCGCGCTGGCGGTCTCGCTGGCCGAGGAGGGCAAGCACGTCCTGGTGGCCGACCTCAGCGAGACGCGGCTGCTGGCGATGATGCTCGGCGTCAAGTCGCCGGGAACGCGCGAGTCGCGGTTCAGCGAGCCGCAGCGGCGGATCGACGTACACCTGCCCGATCCGGACGGCGGGCCGGCGCAGGGTTGCTACCTGCGGCTGAGCGAGACGAGCCGGCCGGAGAGCAGCGGTGACATCGCGCTCGACGCCGCCTGGGAAGTCGCCGACGTGGTGCTGACGCTGGCCACGCTGACGCCGGAGCTGGGCGCGGACCACCTGGGCACGTGGGCTTCGCACGCCGCGGTCGTGGTGACCGCCGGCCGTTCGACCACGGCCAAGATCCAGGCCACCGGCGAGATGCTGCGGCTGGCCGGGCTCGAGATCGACACCGCCGTCGTGCTGCGGCCGGACCGGACCGACGAGACCGTCGGCGTCGCCGAGGCCGAGGCCGCCCCCGCGCGGAACGTGGACGTGGAGATGTTCGGACGATGAGCACTGGGCTCAGCGAACGACTGGCGACCCGGATCGGCCGCCGGCCGACCCGGCGGGTGGTCGCGCCCGAAGTTCGCCGGCGTCGCCGCGTCCAGCTGGTCTGGGGCCTGCTGGTGCTGAACGTGATGACGTTCTTCGCCGGTGCGCCGTACCTGCTCCCGATCCCGGGCATGATCGGCAAGCTCATCGCGCAGGGCGCCCTGGTGGCGGCCCTGGTGCTGGTCCTGACGGTCAACCGGCCGGTCCGGGTCCGGCCGAGCGTCTTCATCTTCCTGCTGCTTCTGCTGGCGTCGGAGGCGTTGCTGGCCAGCATCCGGGCCGAGTTCCTCTTCGGCGCGCTGTTCCGGGCCGGCCGGCTGCTCACGTTCGCGATGGTGCTGTGGCTGCTGACGCCGTGGTGGAACCGGCGCGACCTGCTGCTGGTCCGGACGCACCTGATCGTGCTGTGGTGCATCCTCGGCACGGCCGTGCTCGGTCTCCTGATCTCGCCGGGCACCGCGATGTTCGAGAACCGGCTGCACGGAATCCTCTGGCCGATCCCGCCGACCCAGGTCGGGCACTACGCCGCGGTGGCGACGGGCCTGACGATCGTGCTGTGGTTCTCCGGACTGCTGAGACGCAGTGTCGCGTTGGTCAGCGTGCTGGTGGCCGTCCCGGTGCTGCTGCTGACGCACACCCGGACCGCGCTGGTCGCGCTGCTGGCCGGCGTGCTGATCGCCGGGCTGAGCCTGTTCACCGCACGCACCCGGGCCCGCCGGTTCCTGGCGATCGGCGCCGTCGTCTTCACCGTCGGAGCGCTGACCCTCGGCTCGGTGGTGGCGACCTGGCTGGCCCGCGGGCAGGACTCCGACGAGGTGACCGAGCTGACCGGGCGCCGGGCGGTCTGGGAGTCGATCCTGGCCACGCCGCGCTCGACCTTCGAGACCCTCTTCGGGTTCGGCCTGTCCAACAAGTCGTTCAACGGGCTGCCGATCGACAGCAACTGGCTCGGCACGTACTACGACGTGGGGCTGGTCGGGGTGGCGATCACGATCATGCTCGTGCTGTTCGTGCTGACCGCGGCGTGGTTCCGGCCCCAGGGACCGCAGCGGGCGCTGGCGCTCTTCCTGGTCGCCTACTGCGTGGTCGCGTCCTTCACCGAGAGCGGTCTGAGCGAGGCCTCGCCGTACCTGCTCGAACTGACGCTGGCGGCGTCGCTCGTGTACAACGTGACCACCCGTGAGGGAGCGCGATGAAGATCCTGCTGGTGCACAACAGGTACCGGTCGACCGCTCCGAGCGGCGAGAACCGGGTGGTCGACCAGGAGAGCGCGGCGCTGGCCGAGGCCGGGCACGAGGTCCGGCACTTCGAGCGGTTCAGCGACGAGATCGAGGAGTGGCCGGCCTGGCAGAAGGCCACGCTGCCGGCCCGGGTGGTGTGGAACCCGGCCAGCAGGCGCGACCTCGCCGCGGAGCTCGAGCGCTTCCGGCCGGACGTCGTCCACGTGCACAACACGTTCCCGCTGCTCAGCCCGTCGGTGCTGTACGCCTGCCGCGACGCGGGTGTGCCGGTCGTGATCACGCTGCACAACTACAAGCTGCTCTGCGCCAGCGGCGACTTCTTCCGCGACGGCGCGGTCTGCCACGACTGCGCCGGCGGCAACCCGCTCCCCGGCGTGAAGCACGGTTGCTACCGCGGCTCCAAGCTTGCGACCGCGACCACCGTGCTCAACACCCGCGGGCACCGGCGGACGTGGCGCGACCTGGTCTCGGCGTACGTCTTCATCTCCGAGTCCCAGCGCCAACTGCTGGGCGGGATGGACTTCGACCCGCACCGCTCGTTCGTCAAGCACAACATGGTCCCGTACGACGGACCACTCGGCGGCACCCGCGACCGGCAGGTCAGCTACGTCGGCCGCCTGGACGCGGCCAAGGGGGCGCCGCTGCTGATGAAGGGCTGGGACGCGTACCGGGCGATCGCCGGGGACGATGCCCTGCAACTCGTCGTCGCCGGCGGCGGGCCGCTGCAGGACGAGGTGACCGCCTGGGCCGCCGAGCGGCCGTCGGTCCAGCTGGGCGGCCTGATGAGCAAGCAGGAGGTCTTCGAGCTGATCAGCCGGTCCCGAGCCGTCGTCCTGCCGTCGGAGTGGGAAGAGACGTTCGGGCTTGTCGTGGTCGAGGCGATGGCGGTCGGGGTGCCGGTGCTGGCGTCCGGTCACGGCTCGTTCCCGGACCTGGTCGAGCACGAGGTCGACGGCATGTTGTTCGAGCCCGGCCGGCCGGACGCGCTGGCCAAGCTGCTGCTCGACGTCGACACCACGCCGGACCGGTACGAGGAGCTCGGCCGCCGCGCCCGCAAGAGCTACGAGGAGAAGCACCAGACAGCGCACAACCTCGAGCAGCTGCTCGAGATCTACCGGTTCGCCATCCGTCACCCGGCCTCGGCCCAGCGCTGAGTCCCCGGGACCAATTTCCCCTGAAGGATGTGTCATGGATCATCGCGACCCGCCCCCTCCGGCCCCCGGTCGGAGCACCGCGTGGTACCGCGACCGTCGGATCCTCGGCGCCGCGGCGCTGATCGTCGTCGCCGCGCTGGTGGCGATCGGCTTCGTCGTCACCGGCGGCGATCCGGCACAGGAGGAGGCACAGGCCAGTCCGGCGACGACGCCGACCGCGCCGCAGAACCAGCCGGCGCCGCCCGCTCCGACCGCGCCGCCGGCGAAGATCTGTGCCAACACCACGGCACTGGCCGGACCGGCCCAGGCCCCGGCCGGCGCGGTCGTCGTCAGTACGACGCAGAACCTCAACGAGCTCACCGAGGCCAGCCCGGCCGGCACGACGTTTTACCTCACCGCCGGAACACACACCCTCGGCAGCGGGCCGTACGCCCAGGTGATCCCGAAGGAGGGCAACACCTACATCGGCGCCCCCGGCGCGGTCCTGGACGGCCGCAAGCGCAACCGGTACGCGTTCACCGGGTACGCCACCGGCGTCACGGTGAAGAACCTGACCATCCAGAACTTCGGCGCCCCGCGGAGCAACAACGACGAGGGTGTGGTCAACCACAACGCGTCCGGCCGCTGGACGATCCAGGCGAACACGATCCGGCTGAACGCCGGCGCCGGGGTAATGGTCGGCGACCACAATGTTGTCAAGGGCAACTGCCTGCAGCGGAACGGCCAGTACGGCTTCAACGCCTACCACCCGGAGAAGGTCAACGGCATCACCATCGAGGGCAACGAGATCGCCGGCAACAACACCGACAACTGGGAGAAGGCCAAGGTCGGCTGCGGCTGCACCGGCGGCGGCAAGTTCTGGGAGGTCACCGGCGCGATCATCCGGAACAACTGGGTGCACGACAACCTCAGCGCCGGGCTGTGGGCCGACACCAACAACACCGGCTTCGTGATCGAGGGCAACTACATCTCGAACAATCTGGCCGAGGGCATCGTCTACGAGACCAGCTACAACGCCGGCATCCGGGGCAACACGTTCGCCCGCAACGGCCTCGGCAAGGGCCCGCTGAACCAGGGCTTCCCGACGCCCGCGCTGTACATCTCCGAGTCCGGCAGCGACAACCGGGTGCAGAGCGTGTTCAACCAGACCTTCGAGATCGCCGGGAACGTCTTCACCGACAACTGGGCCGGCGTGATCCTGTGGGAGAACTCCGACCGGTTCTCCGGGTCGGCGGCCAACACCAGCACCGGCGCCGGCACCCTGGTCAACCCGAGCGTCGTCACCGCCCAGACCTGCAACGCGAACAACATCCGGAACCAGCCGTACCTGAACGACTGCCGGTGGAAGACGCAGAACGTGCGCGTGCACGACAACGTGTTCTCCCTCGACCCGGACAAGATCGGCACGACCTGCGCGTCCCGGGCCGGCTGCGGGTACAACGGCCTGTTCGCCAACTGGGGCACGTTCCCGACCTGGTCGCCGTACCACCAGGCCACCGTGCAGGACGCGATCACCTACAAGCAGGGCAACAAGTTCTACGACAACACCTACGCCGGGCCGTGGAACTTCATCGTGCACGAGCAGGGCAACCGGGTGAACTGGGCGGCCTGGCAGGGCGCGCCGTACGGGCAGGACCCGGACAGCGTGATCAAGGTGCAAGGGGAGCGCTGAGCGCGATGATCGGGCCTCCTGAGCGTGCCGCCGGCGAGCAGATCGCACTGCTCCGCTCGGTCGGCTACGCCGCGTTCGGGCGGCACGAACGCAACCTCGACGTCCTCGACCTGGTGTTCGACAGCCTGGTGGACGCGCCGGAGAGCTGCCGCGACGAGGTGCGGGCGCTGCGCTTCGCGGGCCACGGCATCACCCTGGACGTCGACGTCCGGGGCCGTGGCGACCTGACCGTCGAGCTGCGGGTCTCCCCCACCGGTCCGGTGGTGGTCGAGTCGAGGGGTTCGGAGGACGGCCCGACGAACGCCCGGTTGGTGAGCTTCCTGCTGCGCTGGCCGGGCACGGCACAGCGGCCGGTCCGGACCGCGTGGGTCATGCTCTGACCCGCGCGGCCCGAGACCGGCCGCCGGCTCGGTCGAGTCCGGCAATCCGCAGGGGAATTGCCGGACCGACCCGTCTGCTGCTTCAGGAGGCAAGCAGCAGGCGAAGCTTCTCCAGGCACCGGCCGCGGATCGGGCCGATGCTGCCGATCGGGATCCCGATCGTCGCGGAGATCTCGGCGTACGGCGCCGGCGGGTCGGCCATCAGCATGCCCATCAGCTGCTGCCACCGATCCGGGAGGCTCTGCAAGGCCCGCCGTACGTCGTCCGCCCGCTCGTCGGCGAGCAGGTCGGCGTCCAGCTCCGGCTGGTCACCCGGCACGCCCTCGAACGCGGCGGACTCGTAGGTCAGCAGCACCCGCTTGCGGAACGCCAGCACTCGCAGGCACTCCCGGCGAGTGGTGACGACCAGCCAGGCGCCGACCCGCTCGGGGTCGACGCGATGGATGTGCTCGAGCAGCCGCAGCCAGACCATCTGGGAGACGTCAGCGGCGTCGCTGTCGCTGAGCCGGAAGCTGCGGGTGACGGCCCAGACCAGCCGGGCGTAGTGATCGACCAACCGGCTCCAAGCGCCCTGGTCGCCGGACGCTGCCTGGATCACCAGGTTCGCGGCCTCGGACCGGCCGGACGCGTCGCCGGGCATAGGTTGGTCAGTGCCTGATGGAGCACTGAGTTGCTGCAACATTGGATTCCCCCCTCGGGAATGCACCGCTGTCGTACGCAGAGATGTGGTGCTTGTGATGCCGCCCGGCCGGCAGATGGCCGGGGGCGGTTTCAGTAGGCGCCGTCGCGTCCGAGGACGGCGCGGGCGGTCTTCCACAAGATGAGCAGGTCCAGCGCGATCGACCAGTTGTCGGCGTACCGCAGGTCGAGCCGCATGGACTCCTCCCACGTCAGGTCGCTGCGCCCGCTGACCTGCCACAGGCCGGTCAGTCCGGGCTTCACGAGCATCCGCCGCTCGTCCTCCATGGCGTACCGCGCCACCTCGGCCGGTAGCGGCGGCCGTGGCCCGACCAGCGACATGTCCCCCCGGAGCACGTTCACCAGTTGCGGCAGTTCGTCGATCGAGAACCGGCGCAGGTACTTGCCGACCCTCGTCACGCGCGGGTCGTCACGGAGCTTGAACAGCACCCCGTTGCCCTCGTTCAGCTTCTGCAGCTCTGCCTTGCGGTCCTCGGCGTCGGCCACCATGGTGCGGAACTTGAGCATCTGGAACCGCTCGCCGGCGTGGCCGACCCGGGTCTGCTTGAACAGCACCGGGCCGCGGCTGGTGATCTTCACCAGGAACGCGGTGACCAGCAGGATCGGCAGTACGCCGATCAGCAGCAGGCCGCCGACGATCCGGTCGAAGATGCTCTTCAGCAGGTGCGGCCCGCCGCTCACCGACGGCCGCTCCAGGTGCAGCAGCGACAGGCCGGCGACCGGGCGGATCGAGATCCGCGGGCCGGCGACCTCGACGATGCCGGGCGAGACGATCAGGTCGACCCCGCGCTGCTCGAGCGCCCAGGACAGCTTGCGCAGCGAGTGCCCGGCCAGCTCCGGGTCGGCGGCCACCGCGACCACGTCGACCTCGAACTGGTCGACCGCGGCCAGGATGTCCATCTCGGTCCGGCCCAGCTGCTCGGGCTCGGCCTCGTCGAACGCGTCACCGCGTGGCAGGCAGCTGGCCACCACGACGTACCCGTCGGCCGGCCGCTCCTCCAGGTGCCGCCGCAGCGTGGTCACCTGGTCGTTGCGTCCGACAACGAGCACGTGGCGCATGCACCGACCCTCGAACCGGCGCCGGGAGATGGCGCGGTGCAGCAGCCAGCGCAGGAACATCGCCGCGAAGCAGGTCATCGGGACCGCCAGCACGACGAAACCACGGGCGACCTCGAGCTTGATGGCGTACGACGTGATCGCCACCAGCGCCGTCAGCGCCACCGCGGCCCGGATGATCGAGCGGAACTCCTCCGGACCGGTGCCGAAGTACCGGGTCTCGTATCCGCGCTCGAGCGCCACGCACGCCAGCCAGGCGATCGGCAGCACGGCGCCGAGTATGAAGTAGCCGAGGTTGATCTGGCCGCCGAACCGGGCGACGAGGGCCAGCGACCCACCGATCAGCGCGGCGGCGAGGTCCCCGGCGAGCGCAGCCCACCGGTACTTCGACACCCAGCGCGCCTCGGTGAGCCGGGCAGATCGCGGCACGATCGCCGGGACCTCGTCCGGTACGACCCAGACCGGCCGGCGTCGTTCCCCCGACGGCGCAGGCCGAAGGGCAGCCGTATCGGCCAACCCTTCCTCGGACATGACAAATTCAGTCACGCACAGTCACCCCCCACAGGTGAATCCGAAGCACGTGACCAACCCACACCCCGTCACGAACTTCGATGAAACGCCGCCCCCACAACGGCGTGATCCAGAGAGTACTACGTCAGAGCGGTGCCGCACAGTAGCAATCGCGAGTGTTTACCCGCGCGCAATCACGAAGGCAACAAAAGACCCCTGGGGCCCATTTGCGGGTCCCAGGGGTCTCGTTTCGACTACTTCGGGTGATCGGCCGCCGGGTCGGGGCGCCGATCGGGGTGGCCGGTCAGCCGGCGATCAGGCCGTCGCCGCTGATCAGCTCGCGCATCTCGGCCAGCGAGCTGTCGCTCGGCGGCAGGATCGCGTCGGAGTCGTGCAGTTCGTCGTCCGGCAGCTTGTCGCCGGCCCGGACGAAGTCGAGCAGGGCGGCGAAGGCGACCTTGAAGGCCTCCTCGTCGCCGGCCGAGACAGCCTTCTCGAGCTCGCCGTCCACCTTGTTGAGCTCGTCCAGCTTCTCGTCGGCCAGTCGCCACTGGCCCTCACTCATGATCCGAACGATCATCGGGCGTCTCCGTCCTGAGGTCGCACCGGCTCGGCGGCCGGCTGCTGCGTGGGCTGCTGTGCCTGGGCGGTTCCCGGTGTGGCGTCACCGGACAGTTCCTTGGGGGCGCTGCCCCCGGAGATCTGGGCCTTCATCGCGGCCAGCTCGTTCTCGACGTCGGAGTTGGACGACATCCGCTCCAGCTCCAGGGTGATGCTGTCCTTGCTGGTGCCGGTGGCGTCGTCGAGCGCGCCGGAGGCGAGCAGCTCGTCGATCGCGCCGGCCCGGGCCTGCATCTGCTGGGTCTTGTCCTCGGCCCGCTGGACCGCGAGGCCGACGTCGCTCATCTCCTCGGAGATGCCGGAGAACGCCTCGTTGATCCGGGTCTGCGCCTCGGCCGCGGTGTAGGTGGCCTTGATGGTCTCCTTGCGGGTCCGGAACGACTCGACCTTGGCCTGCAGCCGCTGGGAGGCGAGCGTCAGCTTCTCCTCCTCACCCTGCAACTGGGCGTGCTGGGTCTGCAGGTCGTCGATCTGGCCCTGCAGGCCCGACTTGCGGGTCAGAGCCTCCCGGGCCAGGTCCTCACGGCCCATCGAGAGCGCCTTCTGCGCCTGCTCCTGCAGCTTGGCCGACTGGGACTGCAGCTGAGACGCCTGCAGCTCCACCCGCTTACGGCTGGTGGCCACGTCGGCCACACCCCGCCGCACCTTCTGCAGCAGCTCCAGCTGCTTCTGATACGAGTAGTCAAGGGTTTCGCGAGGATCCTCGGCCTTGTCCAAGGCGGTGTTCGCCTTGGCCTTGAAGATCGTCGACATCCTCTTGAAGATGCTCATCGATATCCGTACCCCTTCTGTGCCGGCGACAGTCGACCCGGCGTGCGTGTCAACCACCCTATGTCTCCACGGGTCACCACACCATCAGGACCGGCCCGGATAAAGTGGTGGTCAGCTCCGGGGACTCCCCCGAGTCGCGACCTGCCCTGCCGAATGAGGTTCAGACCCCGTGTTCCGTCGTACCAAGTCTGAGACAGATACCACCGTACCCGCCGAGCCCCAGGGCAAGCCGGGCGGTAAGGGACGCCCCACCCCGAGCCGCCGGGAGGCCGAGGCGGCCCGGAAGGCGTCGTTCAAGAAGCCGCGCAACCGCAAGGAGGCCGCGGCGATCCGCCGGGAGAAGATGCGGACCGAGCGCGCCAAGATGCAGTCGGCGATGCAGACCGGTGACGACCGGTACCTGCCGGCCTCCGACAAGGGCCCGGTCCGGCGGTTCGCCAGGGACTACGTGGACGCCCGCTACTCGGTGATGGAGTTCGCGCTGCCGATCCTGCTGGTGGTGTCGCTGCTCGGCGTGGTCTTCTCGCCGGCCTTCCCGTGGCTGGCCGGGACGGTCAACCTGCTCTTCCTGGCGATGATCCTGCTGATCGCGGCGGACTGGTTCCTGCTCACCGCCGGCCTGAAGAAGGCGGTCGGGGTGAAGTTTCCGAACGAGTCGGCCAAGGGCGTCGGCTTCTACGCGGTCCGGCGGACCATGCAGATGCGTCGCTGGCGGCTGCCCAAGCCGATGGTGAAGCGCGGCGAGAAGCCGAGCTGAGACTGGGCGGGTACGCCGCCGGCACGGGCAGTAGGGTCGGGGTATGGACTTCCGCTATCTCGGCAACAGTGGTTTGAAGGTCAGTGAGATCTCGTACGGGAACTGGCTGACGCACGGTTCCCAGGTGGAGAACGATCAGGCCAAGGCGTGTGTGCGGGCGGCGCTGGACGCCGGCATCACCACGTTCGACACGGCCGACGTCTACGCCAACACCAAGGCCGAGTCGGTGCTCGGCGAGGCCCTGGAGGGTGAGCGGCGCGAGTCGCTGGAGATCTTCACCAAGGTCTACTGGCCGACCGGCCCGGGCGGACCGAACGACGTCGGCCTGTCCCGCAAGCACATCCACGAGTCGATCAACGCGTCGCTGAAGCGGCTCAAGACCGACTACGTCGACCTCTACCAGGCGCACCGGTACGACTCCGAGACGCCGCTGGAGGAGACGATGGAGGCCTTCGCCGACGTCGTCCGGTCCGGCAAGGCGCTCTACATCGGGGTGTCGGAGTGGACCGCGGAGCAGCTGCAGGAGGGCCACCGGCTGGCGCGTGAGCTGCGCATCCCGTTCGTCTCCAACCAGCCGCAGTACAGCATGCTCTGGCGGGTGATCGAGGCCGAGGTGGTGCCGGCCTCGGAGGAGCTCGGCATCGGCCAGGTGGTGTTCTCGCCGATCGCGCAGGGTGTGCTGACCGGCAAGTACCTGCCCGGCCGGCAGCCGCCGGAAGGCTCCCGGGCCACCGACGCCAACGGCGCGAACATGATCAGGCGGTTCCTCAACGACGACGTGCTCACCCGGGTGCAGGAGCTCAAGCCGGTGGCGGAGTCGGCCGGCCTGTCGCTGTCCCAGCTGGCCATCGCCTGGGTGCTGCAGAACCCGAACGTCTCCTCGGCGATCATCGGCGCCTCCCGGCCCGAGCAGGTCGTCGAGAACGTGAAGGCCTCCGGCGTCCGGCTCGAGGAAGGCGTGCTGAAGCAGATCGACGAGGTGCTCGGCAGCATCGTCGAGCGCGACCCGGCCAAGACCGAGCAGAACGCGCCGCAGACCCGGCCGGGCTCATGAGCTGGAGCTGGCGGTTCGAGACCGCTTCCGGCGCCGTCGTCGACCCGGGTGAGGTCGGCGGGGCCGAGTTCTCCGCCCAGGGCGACGCGGAGAGCTGGCTCGGCGAGAGCTGGCGCGATCTGGCCGAGCACGGTGTCGGCCAGGTCTTCCTGCTCGAGGACGGCCGCGAGGTCTACGGCCCCATGAGCCTCGCCGCCCCGGAGTAAACAGCAACTGCCGGAACCCGTACGACCTCCTGCGCGGCGTCGTGCGGGTTCCTGCTTGTTAAGCTGCGGCTGAACCACTCCTGTGCCGCAGGGAAGCCGGTCGAAGTCCGGCGCTGACCCGCAACCGTAGGCCACCTCCTGGTGGCGAGCCGGAACACTGTGACGCAGGCAGACAGGCTCAACTACCCGCCGTGGTCCGCGGGTGGAGCCCCACCCTGCCGACGCAGGCGGGACTTCCTCCACCGGGCACGGCCCGATCGAGGACATGAGATGACTGCATATCGCCGGACCGTACGACTGGTCCTCAGCCTGCTGGCGGGTCTCCTGCTGGCGGGGACCGTCGCCACCACCGCGCAGGCCGAGGACGGCTACCGGTTCTGGGGCTACTACCAGTGGAGCGGCGGCCAGTGGGCCTTCGCGCAGAAGGGCGCCGACGGCGTCGTACCGGCCGATGGAGCCGTTGAGGGCTGGCGGTACGCCCTCGGTGGCGCCAAGCCGCGGGTGCCGCGCGCAGCCGGTGACTTCGAGGCGATCTGCGGCAGCACCCCGGCGGAGTCCGGCAAGAAGCGGGTGGCTCTGGTGGTCGACCCGGGTACGCCGGCCGACGCCCTGAGCGGTCAGACTCCGGGACCCGCCACCGGCACCTGCGTGGTCACGGACGTGCAGGCGACCGGCGCGAAGATCCTGGCGGCCGTCGCTCCCGTCCGCATCGAGAAGGGCCTGACCTGCGGGATCGATGGATACCCGTCCGCGGGCTGTGGTGAGCAGGTGAAGAACATCCAGGTCCCGGCCACCGACGACCCGGTCACGCTGCAGATCGGCGCCGCGGTCGGGTCCAGCGCCGCGCCCTCGCCGACCGCGTCTCCCGCGGCGAGCTCCTCGGACTCCGGTGGCGCGCCGTGGACCGGCATCATCATCGCCGCGGTGGTGGTCGTCGTACTGGCTGGTGGCGGCCTGGCGCTCAGCCGTCGGCGTGCGAGTCAGCAGAGCTAGGTGCGTACTGTCGATCACCTGACGCTCCCCCGGGCTCTGCACCCGGGGGCCTGGTGGTTGTGGGCGCTGGGCATGGCGGTGGCTGCCAGCAGGACGCGCAACCCGGTCCTGCTGGTGCTGATCCTCGTGGTGACCGGCTTCGTGGTGTCGGCCCGGCGGAGCGACGCTCCCTGGGCCCACAGCTACGCCGCGTTCCTCAAGCTCGGCCTGGTGGTCATCGGCGTCCGCGTGGTGCTGCAGGCGTTGCTGTCGACGCGCTCGCAGGGCAACACGGTCCTGTTCACGCTGCCCCAGATCCCGTTGCCGGACTGGGCGAACGGGGTGAAGCTCGGCGGCGAGGTCACTCTCGAGGCCTTGCTGACCGCGCTGTACGACGGTGGCCAGCTCGCCGTCATGCTGTGCTGCATCGGCGCGGCCAACGCGCTCGCCAGTCCACGGAGGCTGCTCAAGTCGTTGCCTGGGGCCCTTTACGAGATGGGTGTGGCGTGTGTGGTCGCACTGACCTTCGCACCGCAGCTGGTCACCGACGCCCGCCGGATCCGCGCCGCCCGCCGGCTGCGCGGCCGCACCAAGGGCTCTTTCCGTACGACGGCCATGCCCGTGCTGGAAGGCGCGTTGGACCGCTCGGTGGAACTCGCCGCCGCGATGGACTCCCGCGGCTACGGCCGTACGGCGCACGTGCCGCGACGTCAGCGCCGGATCACCGGGCTGTGCGTGCTGCTGGGATTGCTGGGCATCCTGCTCGGTGTCTATGCGTTGCTGACCGACTCCATGGCGTTCCCGTTCGCGGCCGGCGCGTTGCTGGTCGGACTGCTGCTGGCGGTGGGTGCAATGGCGGTCGGCCGGCAGCGGGTGACGCGTACGCGCTATCGGCCGGACCCATGGGCTCTGCCGGAGTGGCTGGTGGTGACGTCCGGCGCTCTGGCCGCCGGGACGATGATCGCGGCCGCGGCTCGGGGCGTCGAAGGGCTGGTGCTGGCCGGTCCGCTGGTGGTGCCTCCGGTGCCGACGCTGCCGGTGATCGGGATCCTGCTCGGGTTGGCTCCCGCGGTAGTCGCACCACCCCTGGCGCCCCGACGTGAGCTGGTGACCGCATGATCGAGTTCGACCGGGTGACGATGACGTACGACGGCGCCGACGCCCCTGCGCTGCAGGATGTGAGCTTCATGGTGCCGGAGGGTGAGCTGGCCCTGGTGATCGGGCGGACCGGCTCCGGCAAGTCCACGTTGCTGCGGGCAATCAACGGCCTGGTGCCGCACTTCACCGGCGGCACGCTGTCCGGCCGGGTGGTCGTCAACGGCCGGAACACCAGCGAGTACCGGCCGCGTGACCTGGCCGACGTGGTCGGGATGGTCGGCCAGGACCCGATGGCCGGGTTCGTCACCGACACGGTCGAGGACGAGCTCGCCTACAGCATGGAGTCCCTCGGGGTGGCTCCGGACGTGATGCGACGCCGCGTCGAGGAGACGCTGGATCTGCTCGGGCTGGCCGACGTACGGGATCGGGCGTTGACCTCTCTGTCGGGCGGCCAGCGGCAGCGGACCGCAATCGGGGCTGCACTCACGTCTCACCCTGCTGTGCTTGTCCTGGACGAGCCGACGTCGGCGCTGGACCCGCAGGCGGCCGAGGAAGTGCTGGCTGCGTTGCAGCGGCTCGTGCACGACCTGGGCGTCACTGTGGTGATGGCTGAGCACCGGCTCGAGCGGGTGATTCAGTACGCCGACCGGGTGATCGAGGTGCCGGGTGGCTCGGCTGCTGTGGCTACTGGTCTTCCGGCCGAGCGAATGGTCAATGCACCGGTCGCGCCGCCTGTAGTGGAGCTGGGGCGGCTTGCGGGCTGGTCTCCGCTTCCGCTGTCGGTGCGGGATGCGCGGCGGGCTGCGGTCTCGTTGCGCAGCCGGCTGGACTCGGCTGTTCCGCAGCGGTCGGCTGCGCATCCTGGCGTCGAGTTGGCGCGCTGCAAGGATCTCGTGGCCGGATACGGCACCGTCACAGCGTTGCGTGGGGTGTCGCTGAGCATCAAGGCCGGTGAGGTCGTCGCACTGATGGGCCGTAACGGCGCCGGCAAGTCGACGCTGCTGAACGCGCTGGTCGGGATCGTGGCGCCGCGGTCGGGGACGGCTGTTGCGGCTGGCGCGGACCCGCGTCGTACAAAGCCTTCTCAGCTGGTGAAGGCGGTTGGGCTGGTGCCGCAGGAGCCGGCTGACCTGTTGTACGCGGCGACGGTGGCTGACGAGTGCGCAAGTGCCGACGAGGACTTCGGGGTGCCGGCGGGTAGCTGCCGGGCGCTGCTGAAGCGGCTGGCTCCGGACGTCGACGTGGCGATGCATCCGCGGGATCTGTCCGAGGGACAACGGCTGTGCCTTGCGCTGGCCGTCGTACTGTGTGGTGCTCCTCCGCTGTTGCTGTTGGACGAGCCGACGCGCGGGCTGGACTACGGGGCCAAGCGGCGGTTGGTGGAGATCCTGCGGGAGCTGGCTGCTGCAGGGCATGCCGTCGTGCTGTCCACGCATGACGTGGAGATGGTGGCTGAGGTGGCTACCCGGGTGCTCGTCCTGGCTGAGGGTGAGCTGGTGAGTGACGGGGAAACCGCGACGGTGATCGCGGGGTCGCCGGCGTTCGCACCGCAGGTGGCGAAGATCCTGGCACCGTTGCCGTTCCTGACCGTCGGTGAGGTCGCCACAGCACTGGAACGCGCGTCGTGAAGCTTGTCCGGCTGAAGCCGCGCAGCACTGCTGCGATCCTGGTTGCGTCCCTGATCGGACTGCTGGCCTTTGGTTGGCCGCTGTTGTACGTGACGGATCAGGCGGGTGAGTCCGCGATCGGGCACACCACCGATGCGCCGTGGCTGTTCGTGTTGCTGCTGCCGTTGCTGGTGGCCGTCGTACTGGCTGAGCTGTCCGAGTCGGGGATCGACGCCAAGGTCATCTCGCTGCTGGGCATGCTCGCGGCTGTCGGGGCTGCGCTGCGGGCACTCGGTCCGGGTACGGCCGGGCTGGAGCCTGGGTTCTTCCTGCTGGTGCTGGCCGGCCGGGCGTTCGGGGCCGGGTTCGGGTTCGTGCTGGGGGCCGTGTCGTTGCTGGGTGGCGCGATGATCAGCGGCGGGGTCGGGCCGTGGATGCCGTTCCAGATGTTCGCCTGCGCGTGGGTGGGGTGCCTGGCCGGGCTGCTACCGCGGGTGGCTGGCCGGCTCGAGTTGCTCGTGCTGGCGGCGTACGCGCTGGTGTCGGGGGTGCTGTACGGCGTGGTGATGAACCTGTGGTTCTGGCCGTACGCGACGTTCGGCAGCGACTTCTCGTTCATCCCGGGCGACGCGCTGACGGAGAACATGCAGCGGTACCTCCTGTTCGTGGTGGCGACGTCGCTCGGGTGGGACATCCCGCGTGGGGTGCTGTCCGCGGCGATGGTGCTGCTGCTGGGGCGGCCGGTGCTGGCGGCTTTCCGTCGTACGGCGCGGAAGGCGGCCTTCGACGTACCCGTGGTGTTCGAGTCGAGGAGGTCTGATGGCTGAGCAGCGCACGTTGATCCTGGGCGGCGCCCGGTCCGGCAAGTCGATCGCCGCGGAGCGGCTGCTGGGTGGCGAGCCGGAGGTCCTGTACGTCGCCACCGGCGGAGACGGCTCGTCGGACCCGGAGTGGGCCGAGCGGATCGCCGAGCACCGCGCCCGCCGGCCGGCGTCGTGGGGGCTGGCCGAGACGATCGACCTGGTCCCGCTGCTCGCCTCCCCCGGGCCGCCGCTGCTGATCGACTGCCTGACGTTGTGGCTGTCGCGCACGATGGACGCCCTGGACATCTGGTCCGACCTGAGCCGCGCCGGGCTGGTCGACCAGGCCATCGAGTCCCTTGCCGAAGCCTGGTCGGGCACCGGCCGGACGGTGGTTGCCGTCAGCAACGACGTGGGCTCCGGCGTGGTCCCCGCCGACCCAGGCACCCGCCTCTTCCGCGACCTGATGGGCCGCCTCAACACCACCATCTCCCTCAACTCCACCACAGTCCTGTGGACCGTGGCCGGCCGAACCCTCCCCCTCACATGACCACATCCCCGCCAGAAGACAGCCAGCCCGGCAACCGCCCAACCCCGGACCACGGCTCCGGCGGAACCGGCCCAGCCCCGGCCAACCGCTCCGGCGGGACCGGGCCTGGCCTGGACAACAGCGGGCGGGGTGGGTGGGTGGACGGCGGCTGGTTGGCGGTGGGGACGTTGACGGTGTTGCCGGCTCGGATGCCGTCGCGGGTGGATCGGGTGGTGGGTGGACGGGCGATGGTGCTGGCGCCTGCTGTCGGGGTGCTGATCGGCGGGATCTCAGCGGGTGTTGTAGCAACGGCTCAGCTGTTGCGGCCGGATGCGGAGCTCCTGGCGGGTGTGCTCGGGGTGCTGGTGGTTGTGGTGGTGTCCGGGGCGTTGCATCTCGACGGGCTAGCGGACTTTGCGGACGCACTGGGGAGCCGGCGGGATCGCGAGACGATGCTTCGGATCATGAAGCAGAGCGACATCGGGCCGTTCGGGGTGGTCGCGATTGTCGCGGTGCTGCTGCTCGACGTCGCGGCTCTGACGGCGTGCATCCAGTCCGGCTTCGGCTGGCAGGCCGTACTCATCGCCATCACCGCGAGCCGCCTGACGCTCCCCTGGACCTGCCGTACGACGGTCCCGTCAGCCCGCCCCGGCGGTCTCGGCGCAATGGTCGCCGCGACCGTCCGCCCGATCGCGGCTGTCCTCACGACCATCGCCGTACTGGCCGGCGCCCTCGCTCTCGCTTGGCTTGATGCCGCGCGACTGGCAGGGAGTGCGGGCGCCGTACTGCTGGCTGTAGTGGTCAGCCTGCTCGTCACCCGGCGGGCACGGTCGGCCCTCGGCGGTGTCACCGGCGACGTTCTCGGCGCCGCCGTCGAACTGGCTGTACCAGTCACTCTCCTCACCCTGGCGCTCACCGTCTGACGCACCGGTGAGCACGTCTGGCGTGCCCGCGCCCCCGCGCGACCTCCGTGCATTACTGTCACCGGGGACGTAGATGCAAGGCAGTGATTGGCGAGGTCGGATGGCGATGTTGAGGGTTGTTCAGCGGCAGTTGGCAACGAAGGCCTCGCGATCCGTTATGTTTATGTAATGAACGCAACCCGCCCGGCGCCTGGGTCGCAGGCTTCGCTGCGCGAAGCCAACCGCGAGCGCGTTCTGGGAGTCGTCCGGCAGCACGGCCCCCTGACCCAGGTCGAGATCGCCGCCGCCTCCGGCCTGTCCGCCGCCACCGTGTCGAACATGGTCCGCGAGCTCGACCAGGCCGGCATGGTCGGCCTGTCCCGCAGCATCCGCAACGGCCGCCGCGCCGTACTCGTGTCCCTAGCGTCCGGCGGCGGGCTGCTCGCCGGGGTGGCGTTCGGCGAGCGGGACGTCCGGGTCGCGATCGCCAACGAGTCCCGCGAGATCCTCGCCCAGCAGCTGATGCCGCTGCAGGCCGACCACGTCGCCGACGACGGGATGGAGCGCGCCGCCCGGCTGCTCGCCGACCTGGCCGAGACGGTCAGCTCGGGCGTCGAGGACATCGCCGCGATCGGGTTCGGGCTGCCGGCGCCGGTCGACTCGGTCAGCGGTGAAGCCGGCTCCGACGCCGTACTGCCGGGCTGGCGCGGCGTCAACGTCGCCGAGGCGATGGCCGGCCACCTGCGCGCGCCGGTCGCGCTCGACAACACCGCCAACCTGGCCGCGCTCGGCGAGCTCCGCAACGGCGCGCTTCGCGGCGTCCGGCACGGCTGCTACCTGAAGTTCTCGTACGGCGTCGGCGCCGGGATCGTGCTGGCCGGCGAGGTGTTCCGGGGCTCGGCCGGTACGGCGGGCGAGATCGGGCACCTCACCATCGACGAGAACGGGCCGATCTGCCGGTGCGGGAACCGCGGCTGCCTGGACACGTTCGTCGGGTCGCGGGCGCTGATCAACAGCCTGGCCGCGTCGCACGGCCCGCTCCGGCTGAAGGACATCGTCTCCCGGGCGCTGCAGGACGACCTCGGCTGCCGCCGGGTGATCGAGGACGCCGGCCGCCGGGTCGGCGTCGCCGTGGCCGGCCTGGTGAACCTGCTGAACCCCGAGGTGATCGTGGTCGGCGGCCTGATGGCCGAAGCCGGAAACCTGATCCTCGACCCACTCCGCGAGGCCCTGGACCGCTGCGCCATCCCCAGCGCCGCCGCCACCGTCGAACTCCGCCGCGCCGAACTCGGCGACGAAGCCGACATCCAAGGCGCCATCCACCTCGCCTCAGTCCTAAGCCACACCCAAGCCACCAAAACCTTCGCCTGACCCCACCTCGGCGCTACGCGCCACCACACGCGGCACGGCACGCCGGCGCCCGGGCGGGGTGTGCGGGGCGCCGCCCCTGGCCGACTGCATGCGGGATGCCGCCCGTCGGGCTCCGTCCCGGTGCTCCTCCGGTTCTGGGCTTCCGGGACCAGGACGCCCGCCTGGCACCGCAGCGCGGCGGAGGCGCGGTGCCCCCGACCGATCACGTTTGTAACGCCAATATGTCTATTTCTTGAATTCAAGTCTTGACGCCAAGGCCCAGCGCAGCTTGACTTCGGTCAGGCCTACTCGGGCCATCACGTCAAGGAGCCGCCACATGTTCGTCTCTCCATCCCGTCTCGTCGGGCTCGGCCTGACCGTCTCGGCCCTCGCCCTGTCCTTGGTGGCCTGTGGGTCGGACGAACCCGCCGCCGGAGGCTCCGGCGAGGCCAAGAAGATCGCGCTGCTGCTGCCCGAGTCGAAGACCACCCGCTACGAGGCGCTGGACCGGCCGCTGTTCACCGAGGCGCTCAAGGCGGCCTGCGCCGACTGCGAGCTGATCTACAGCAACGCCGACCAGGACGCGGCCAAGCAGCAACAGCAGGCCGAGGCCGCGCTGACCCAGGGCGCGAACGTGCTGGTGCTCGACCCTGTCGACGGCAAGGCCGCCGCCGCGGTGGTCGCCTCCGCGAAGGGCCAGAACGTCCCGGTGATCGCCTACGACCGGTTCATCGAGAACGCCGACTACTACGTCTCCTTCGAGAACGAGGCGGTCGGCAAGCTCCAGGCGCAGACCCTGGTCGACGCCCTGAAGGCGGCCGGCAAGACCTCCGGCAACCTGGCCATGATCAACGGCTCGCCGACCGACCCGAACGCGGCCGACTTCAAGAAGGGCGCGCACAGCGTGCTCGACACCAGCGGGTTCAAGGTCGCCGCCGAGTTCGACACCCCGGACTGGAGCCCGGACAAGGCGCAGGCCTGGATGGAAGGCCAGCTCAGCGCGATCAAGAACGGCCTGGTCGGTGTGTACGCCGCCAACGACGGTACGGCGGGTGGCGCGATCGCAGCGCTCAAGGGTGGCGGCGTGACCCCGCTGCCGCCGGTCACCGGCCAGGACTCCGAGCTCGCCGCGATCCAGCGGATCGTCGCCGGCGACCAGGCGATGACCATCTACAAGGCCGTGAAGCCGCAGGCCGAGGCCGCCGCCAAGGGCGCGGTGGCGCTGGCGAACGGCGGCAAGCCGGAATCGACCACCGACAAGAACGGCGTGCCGTCGACGATCCTCGACCCGGTCGCCGTCACCAAGGCCAACATCAAGGACACCGTGGTGAAGGACAACATCTACAAGGTGACCGACATCTGCACCGCGTCGTTCGCCGCCGCCTGCACCGCCGCCGGCCTCAGCTGACCCCCGGGACACCCGTTCCGGAACCGGAAAGGGTGTCCCGGCCGCCGGATCGCCGCGATCATGGCCTGAAGACAAAGCCCCAGGAGGCTGATCGAGTGACTGTCACCCCCACACCGGCCCCGGTCGGCACCAGCACGGTGCTGTCCCTGCGGGGCATCTCCAAGCGCTTCGGCGCGGTCCAGGCCTTGAAGAACATCGAGCTGGACGTCCGGGCCGGTGAGGTCCTGGCACTGGTCGGCGACAACGGCGCCGGCAAGTCGACGCTGGTGAAGACGATCGCCGGCGTCTACACCGCCGACGACGGCACGATGGTGTTCGACGGCCGGGAGGTGCGGGTCGGCAGTCCGGCCGAGGCGCAGCAGCTCGGGATCGCCACGGTCTTCCAGGACCTGGCCCTGTGCGACAACCTCGATGTGGTCGCGAACCTGTACCTCGGCCGGGAGCTGCGTACGGGCAAGGTGCTCGACGAGGTCGAGATGGAGCGCTCGTCGTGGGAGCTGCTCCGGCAGCTGTCAGCGAAGATCCCGTCGGTCCGGATCCCGGTGGCCAGCCTGTCCGGCGGTCAGCGGCAGACCGTCGCGATCGCCCGCTCGCTGCTCGGCCAGCCCAAGGTGGTGATGCTGGACGAGCCGACCGCGGCTCTCGGCGTGGCTCAGACCGCCGAGGTCCTCAACCTGGTCGAGCGGCTCCGCGAGCGCGGGCTGGCCGTGATCCTGATCAGCCACAACATGGCCGACGTGATGGCGGTCGCGGACCGGGTCGCCGTACTGCGGCTCGGCCGGAACAACGGCGTCTTCGTGGTCAGCGAGACCAAGACCCAGGACATCATCGCCGCCATCACCGGCGCCACGGACAACGCGGTCTCCGAGCGCGCAGCGCGCCGGACCCGTGAGGAGGGGACCGCATCATGACGCTGCACGGATCCGAGATCCGGCCGCAGGACGCCCCACGCCCGAGCAACGGGAACGGGAACGGCGCGGGAGGCAGCGCGGAGCTGCCGGCCGACCTGCAGGACGAGCGGCTGATCGCCAGCCACGGCATCAGCGGCGCCGTCTCGGCGTTCACCGCGCGGCTGCGGTCCGGCGACCTCGGCTCGGTCCCGGTGGTGGTCGGCCTGATCATCATCTGGGCGGTCTTCCAGATCGCGAACAGCTCGTTCCTGTCCAGCCGCAACCTGGTCAACCTCACCCTGCAGACCACCTCGGTCGGAGTGATTGCCATCGGCATCGTCCTGGTCCTGCTGCTGGGCGAGATCGACCTCTCGGTCGGTTCGGTCAGCGGGCTGTCGGCCGCCGTACTGGGGGTCACGTTCGTGAACCAGGGCTGGCCGCTGGTGCTGTCGCTGCTGCTCGGGGTCGCGCTCGGGCTGGCGATCGGCTTGTTCTACGGCGCGCTGTACACCCGGTTCGGCGTGCCGAGCTTCGTGATCACGCTGGCCGGTCTGCTCGGTTTCCTCGGCCTGCAGCTGCTGGTGCTCGGCAAGGAGGGCTCGCTGAACCTGCCCTTCGGCTCCGCGCTCGTCGGGTTCGCCACCCGCAGCTTCCTCTCCCCCGCGCTGGCCTACGGGCTGGTCGCGGTGGTCGTCGCGGTGTACGTGCTGACCAGGCTGCGCGGCAGACGCGCCCGCGTCGCGGCCGGGTTGTCGGCGGCGCCGAACTCGATCATCGCGATCAAGGCCGGTGCGCTCGCCGTCGTACTGCTGATCCCCGTCGTCATCCTGAACGGCGACCGCGGGGTGTCGTCGATGTTCCTGCTCTTCCTCGGCCTGGTGGTGGCCACCGACTTCGCCATCCGGCGGACCCGCTGGGGCCGCTCGGTGGTTGCCGTCGGCGGCAACGTGGAAGCCGCCCGGCGGGCCGGTATCAACGTCCGGATGATCTACCTGTCGGTGTTCGCGGCCTGCTCCACCTTCGCCGCGGTCGGGGGTCTGCTGGCGGCCGCCCGGCTGGTCGCGGTGAACCAGAGCAGCGGTGGCGCGGACACCAACCTGAACGCGATCGCGGCCGCGGTGATCGGCGGCACCAGCCTGTTCGGCGGCCGTGGTTCGGCGTACTCCGCGCTTCTCGGCGCCCTGGTGATCATGTCGATCTCGAACGGCCTCGCGCTGCTCAGCCTCGACTCCAGCGTCCGCTACATGGTGACCGCCGGTGTCCTGCTGATCGCCGTCACCATCGACTCCCTCAGCCGCCGCAGCCGGCAAGCGCACGGGCGCGCCTAGAGCACGGCGGGCTCTCCCCTGACCCTGACCAGGAGGGAGCCCGCCGTTTCCATTCCGGCAGCCTGCTCTGGTGGCAGGATGTGCCGCATGAAGTCCAGAAGACCCATCAGGGCGGAGCAAACCAGCGAGGGCCACACCGTCACGACGCTGGAGCTGTTCTTCGACCTGGTGTTCGTGTTCGCGCTGACCCAGATCACCGCGCTGATGGCCCACGACCTCACCTGGCACGGCGTACTGCGCGGTGTCCTGCTGACCGGGCTGCTGTGGTGGAGCTGGATCGGCTTCTCCTGGCTGTGCAACCTGGTCAAGGCCGACGAGGGCGCAGTCCGGGGCGTGATGCTCGCCTCGATGGCTGCTCTGTTCCTGATCGCGCTGGCCATCCCGGAGGCGTTCGACGACCTTCCGGGTGGCCTGCCCGGCCCGGTGGTCATCGCCGGCGCCTACTTCATCTTCCGCACGCTCCATCTGGTGCTCTTCTGGCTGATCGCCGAGGGCGACCGGCAGCTACGCCGTACCCTTCTCCGCTTCTCGCTGTCGATGCTCGGCGCCAGCGCGTTGCTCGTGGTCGCTTCGCAGTACGACGGCCGGACGCAGACGTTGCTGTGGGCCGCCGCACTGGCCGTCGACTACGGCGGCACCTACCTCATCGACGCGCACGGCTGGCGCTTCCACTCCGCGTCGCACTTCGCGGAGCGGCACGGGCTGATCGTGATCATCGCGCTCGGCGAGTCGATCGTCGCGATCGGTGTCGGCGTCACCGACCTGCCGATCTCCTGGCCGATCCTGATCGCCTCCGTGCTCGGTCTGATGGTGTCGTCCGCGCTGTGGTGGATCTACTTCGACGCGACCGTCCTGTACGGCGAGCACGCGCTGGCGTCCGAGCCGGAGGACACCCGGACCGCCCTCGCCCGGGACGCGTACACCTTCCTGCACTTCCCGATGGTGGCCGGGATCATCCTGCTCGCGCTCGGCCTGAAGAAGGTGCTCGAGTACGTCGGTGACACCGAGCATCACGACGTCGCCGACCCGCTGAAGGGCATCGGGCTCTGGGCGCTGTTCGCCGGCGTCATCTTCTATCTCCTGGGACACGTCGGCTTCAAGTGGCGGACGATGCACCGGCTGAGCATGTCCCGGCTCGTCACGGCGGCGCTCGCGCTGGTCGCCGTACCCCTGATCACGAAGGTCCCGGCGCTCGGGCAACTCGGCGTGCTGACTGTCTTATTGGCGGGGTTGGTCACCTTCGAGTCGATCCGGTTCGCCCAGGAGCGAGACGAACTGAAGCACGGCGAGCAGCACACCTAACAGGAGAAGGCTCCGCGGCGCGAACACTCCCCAGAAGTCGGAACTGAATTTCTCAGTCCAACTTCCGGGGAGCAGTTCAGCGTGCGGGGCCTTCTTCAACACCTCAGGCTGTGGCGGCGGTCAGGTCGACCTTGGGCTCGGCGAAGTGGCAGGCGGCGGAGTGACCGGCCGGGGACTGCGGCTTGGCCTCGAGCGGCGGCTCGTGGGTCGCGCAGATGTCCTCGGCCTTCCAGCAGCGGGTCCGGAACCGGCAGCCGCTCGGCGGGTCGATCGGCGAGGGCACGTCGCCGACCAGCCGGATCCGCTCCTTCGGCGGGACACCGCGGATGGTGCCCAGGTCGGGCGCGGCGGACAGCAGCGCCTGCGTGTACGGGTGCTGCGGAGCGCCGTAGATCTGCTCCCGCGGGCCCTGCTCGACGATCTTGCCCAGGTACATCACCGCGACCTGGTCACAGAAGTGCCGGACCACGCCGAGGTCGTGGGCGATGAACACGAACGCGATGCCGAGGTCGCGGCGCAGGTCCTCCAGCAGGTTCATAACCTGGGCCTGGATGGACACGTCCAGCGCGGACACCGGCTCGTCGGCGATGATCACCTCCGGCTCCACCGCGAGCGCCCGGGCGATGCCGATCCGCTGCCGCTGGCCGCCGGAGAACTCGTTCGGGTACCGGTTGTGGTGCTCGGGGTTCAGGCCGACCCGCTCCAGCAGCTCCTGGACCCGGTCGAGCTCCTTGCCGCGCTTGACCAGGTTGTGCACCCGTAGCGGCGTGCTGATGATGTTGCTGACCGTCTGCCGCGGGTTCAGCGAGCTGTACGGGTCCTGGAAGACGATCTGCAGCTGGCGGCGGAACGGGCGCAGGTCCCGCTCCTTCAGCTGCGCGATGTCGGTGCCCTTGAACCTGATCTGCCCCGACGTCGGGGTCAGCAGCCGGGTGATCATCCGGCCGGTGGTCGACTTGCCGCAGCCGGACTCGCCGACCAGGCCGAGGCTCTCGCCGGCCTTCAGGTCGAAGCTGACGCCGTCCACGGCCTGGACCAGCTTCCTGGTCCGGCCCAGCCCGGCCGCCTCCTTGATCGGGAAATGCATCTTCAGGTCGCGGACCTGCAGCAGCGGTGCTCCCGCGGCCGCCGGTACGGCGTCGACCGTACGCACGTTGTCGCTCATCTCTCTCCTCAGCCCCGCTCAGCCCAGTCTCGGCGCGACCTCGGCCTCGTAGATCGAGGCCTTGTCGTGCAGATGACAACGGGACGTGTGGGCACCGGCGCCGTCGACCGGCAGCAGCTCGGGCAGGTCGGTGGTGCAGCGCTCGCCCTTGACCCGGTCCTTGTAGGGACAGCGCGGGCTGAACGAGCAGCCGATGGGCAGGTTCAGCAGGCTCGGCGGCAGACCCTTGATGGGGCGCAGCCGCTCGTTCGCGGCCGACACGGTCGGGATCGACTCCAGCAGACCCCAGGTGTAAGGCATCCGCGGCCGGGCCAGCACATCCTCGGCGGTGCCGTACTCGACGCAGCGGCCGGCGTACATCACCAGCACGTCGTCGGCCATCTCGGCGACCACGCCCAGGTCGTGGGTGATCAGCACGATCGCGGAGCCGAACTCCTTCTGCAGGTTGTTCAGCAGGTCCAGGATCTGCGCCTGCACGGTCACGTCGAGCGCGGTGGTCGGCTCGTCGGCGATCACCAGCTTCGGGTCGTTGACCAGGCCCATCGCGATCATCGCGCGCTGCCGCATACCGCCGGAGAACTCGTGCGGGTACTGCGAGAACCGGCGCTGCGGGTTCGGGATGCCGACCAGGTCGAGCATCTCGATCGCGCGCTTCTTCGCGACCTCCTTGCTGACCTTGTGGTGCACCCGGTAGGCCTCGACGATCTGGTTGCCGACCGGGTACAGCGGGTGCAGCGAGGACTGCGGGTCCTGGAAGACCATCGCGACGGCGTCGCCGCGGACCTTCATCAGGTCGCTCTCCGGCAGGCCGACGATCTCGTCGCCGCCGAGCGTGATCGAGCCGGTGATCTGGGTCCGCCGGCGGTCGTGCAGGCCCATCACGGCCATGCTCGACACCGACTTGCCGGAGCCGGACTCACCGACGATCGCCAGCGTGCGGCCGAGCGGGACCGAGTAGCTCAGCCCGTTCACCGCGCTGACCACACCGTCGGCGGTCGGGAACCTCACGGTCAGGTCCTCGACCACCAGGTACGGCGTCTCGCCGCTCGGGTTGATCGCGCCCTGACGGCGTTCGCGGGTGACGACCGACGGCCGCTTCAGCTCATCATTCATGCTCATGTCAGCCTCACTCGTGGGTCGATCAGGCTGTAGCCGACGTCGACGAGGAAGTTCATCGCGACGAGGATGACCGAGGCGACCAGGACGGTGCCCATGATCACCGGCAGGTCGTAGTTGTTCAGGCTCTCCAGCACGAGGTTGCCCAGACCCGGCAGGTCGAAGATCCGCTCGGTGAAGATCGCGCCGGCCAGGCTGCCGGCGATGTCCAGGCCGAAGATCGTGATGACCGGGATCATCCCGGAGCGCAGCGCGTGCTTGTAGGTCACCTGCCGGTCCGACAGGCCCTTGGCCCGGGCGGTCCGGATGTAGTCCTCGCTGAGCGCCTCGACCATCGAGCCGCGGGAGTAGCGCGCGTACTGCGTGCAGTTGTAGACGCCAAGCACCAGCCAGGGGGTGAGCAGGCCGGCGAACCAGGCGCCCGGGTTGTCGCTGAACGGCGTGTAGCCGCCGCGCGGCAGGATCGGGTACAGGATCGTCAGGTACAGCGAGACCATCAGGGCGACGATGTAGTACGGCACCGAGCTCAGGATGAGGGTGCTGCTCATCAGCGCGCGGTCGCCGAGGGTGCCACGTCTCTTCGCAGCCATCGAGCCCACGAAGACACCAATGGTCAGGACCATCACCGCGTACCCGAGCACCAGCGAGACCGTGACCGGCAGCCGGTCCTTCAGCATCTGCGTGACCGGCCGGTCGTTCTTGAAGGAGAAGCCCAGGCAGGGCACGTTGCATTCCTGCTTCACGCCGGCCGTCTCGAAGGTCCGCCCGGCGACGATGCCCACCGTGTACTCGGCGAACTGCTGCACCTTGGGCCGGTCGAGGTGCAGGTTTTCCTTGATTTCGTTGTATCGCTCCTGGGTGCAGTTGCGATCACCACAGATCGCCGCGGCCGGGTCGGTCGGGGCGACGAAGAACAGCGTGAAGGTCGCGATCAGCGTGACCAGCACGACGCTGAGCGCGCTCACCAGCCGGCGCGCCACGAAGTAGAGCACGAGGGTTTCTCCTCACCGATCGGGGTGGTGACCGGACCGAGGCCCGGTCGCCACCCCTCCATCAGATGATCAGACTGCAGGTACTACGGCAGTCCGGATCAGGGCTGCTTCAGGTACATCGAGGTGAACTCCGGCAGGCCCTGGGTCGGGTCGTTGACGACGTGACCGAGGTTCTTGCCGATCGGGTAGTAGCTGGCCGCGTAGTACAGCGGGATCAGCGGCAGGTACTTCTCCATGATCATCTTGTCGATCTTCGGCCACTCCTTGAGCTGCTGGTCCGGAGCCAGGCCGTTGACGCGGTCGATCTCGGCGTCCAGGGACTTGTCCTGGATCATGCCGATGCTGTTGCTCAGCTCGACGGCGTCGGAACGGAACAGCACCGGGAACCAGCTACCGCCGGACGGCCAGTCCGAGCACCAGCCCGACGGGCCCTGGCCGATGTTCACCGGCGCGGCCGGGTCGTTGCGCATCGTCCGGATCTTGGCCTTCGGGACACCGATCGCGTTCACCTTGAAGCCGGCCGCGGTGTAGACCTGGGTCCGCAGCTGGTTGACCTGGGTGGCGATCTTGTCGTCGTTGGAGTAGTACCAGCTGAGCTCGAAGTTCTCCTTGCCGAGCTCCTTCAGCTTGGCCTTGATCTCCTCGGCGACCGCCGGGTCCTCCGCGCCCTTGCCCTTGCCGGTCAGGCCCGGCAGCTCGTACTTCTCGTGGCCGGGAACGGCCGGGGGCAGGATCGTCGAGGCCGGAATCGCGCTCTCCGGGCTCAGGCCGGCGACCTTGCGGTAGGTGTCGAACGGGTAGGCCTTGGCGATCAGCTGCCGGACGTCCATCGGGATCTTCCGGGTGTCGAGGCCCCAGACCTGGGTGCACGGCTGCGCGCCGGTCACGATCTGGCTCTTGTCCTTCAGCTCCGGGATGAGGCTGGCGTCCAGGTCGGAGTAGTTCATCGCGTTCGCGTCCGGACCGGAGCTGGCCAGCACCTGGCGCTGCACCTTCAGGGTGTCCTGGCCGAACTTGAAGTCCCAGGCGTCCGGGTACTGGTAGCGCACCGGGTCGGTGTTCGGGTCCCAGTGCGGGTTCTTCTTGAGCTTCAGCTCGGTGCCCGGGTTGTACAGGTCGACCATGTACGGACCGGTGGCCATCGGCTTCAGGTCGTAGCTCTTCTTGGTGTCCTTCGCCTTCGGGATCGGCGTGAACATCGGGAAGGCGGCGTAGAACGGCAGGTCGTCGAACTTCTTCGCCAGGTGGATGATCAGCGTGTTGTCGTCCGGCGTCTCGACCCCGGCGTAGTTGTCGCCGCTGGCGTACGGGCCCTTGTAGGTCTTGCCGTCCTTGAAGTACTCGTTCTGGTACGTCGGTCCGGCGTCGTACAGGTCGTGCGCGAAGGAGCGCTTGATCGCGTACGCGTAGTCGGCCGCCTTCACCGGCGTGCCGTCCATGTACTTGATGCCCTGCTTGAGCTTGAACGTCCAGGTCAGGCCGTCGGCGGACTTGGTGCCGAGGTCCTCGGCCAGGTCCGGGACCAGGGTCGGCTTCTGGGTCTTCTCGTCGAGCTTGTACTGCGTCAGCGCGCGGTACATCAGCTTGCCGATCTGGTTCCCGTCGGTGAAGTAGATGTTCGTCGGGTCCAGCGTGTCCGGGGTGACGTCGGACAGGACGGTGATGGTGCCGCCCTTCTTCGCGCCCTCGAGCTCCTTCGCCGGGCCCTTGGCCGTCGCGTCGGTGGCCTTCTCCTGGGCCGTTCCCGCGTCGCCCGTGTTGGCGTCACTGTTGTTGTTCGACGACGGGCTGCCGCACGCCACCGCGGCCAGCATGACCGTCGCCACAACGGCGGTGATCCGTTTCCACTGCATTTGTCGTGTTTCTCCTTTTCTGCCGCTGGGGCAACGCCGGGCTACCGGCGGGTCTTGGGGTCGAAGGCGTCGCGGACGGCGTCTCCGAGCAGGGCGAGGGACAGCACCAGCGCCGTGATGCCCAGCACGGGCAACCACAGGTACAGCGGATCCGCCTTGAACCAGTTGGTCGCGGTGGCGATCGTCTGACCCCAGGACGGGATCGGCTCGATCAGGCCGACACCGAGGAAGGACAGGCCGGCCTCGGCGGTCACGTACGCCGGCAGCGCCAGCGACGCCGAGATCACGATCGGCGCGACCAGGTTCGGCAGCAGCTCCTTGAACAGCACCTGCGAGGTGGGGACGCCGATCGCCTTCGCCGCGAGCACGAACTCGCGCTCGCGCAGGGACAGCACCTCGCCGCGGATGATCCGGGCCAGGCCGGCCCAGCCGAAGAACGAGAGCACGAAGATCAGCACGAAGAACCGGGTCGAGGCCTGCTCACCGGGCGACAGGTTGAAGGAACCGCCGCGCATGCTCTCCACGATCGGCACCATCGCGATCGCGAACAGCAGGTACGGCAGGCTCAGCACGAAGTCGATCACCCAGGAGATGACCCGGTCGACCCACCCGCCGAGGAAGCCGGCCAGCAGGCCCATCACGACACCGACGATGGTGCCGAAGGCAGTCGCGGTGAAGGCCACGATCAGCGACGGGCGGGCGCCGTACACCCAGCGGGCGAAGTTGTCCCGGCCGGTCTTCGGCTCGACGCCGAACCAGTGCTGGCCGTTCACGGCGATGGTCGGGAACCCGTACTCGTCGACCAGCTCAGGGTGGAAGGTGCCGATGTCGGCGCCCTCGATCTTGGTGAGCAACGGCGCGAACACCGCCACCAGGATGAAGAACAGCACGATGGCGGCGCAGGTGACGGCGACCTTGTCCTTGCGGAGCCGGTCCATCGCGATCCGGGTCGGAGATTTGCCGTGCGGTACGGCGGAGTCCCGAACCGGCTCGGCGGATGCCGGGTGGTCCTCGACACCAACTGTCGAGTCGGGTGAACCGATGCTCATTCGCGCTCCGTCAGCTCTGTCAGCCAGGTTTCGTTCGGGGAGGGGGATCCAGCCACGATCTGTAGATCGGGGTAGAGCCTCGGTCGATGGCGGGTTCGCGTCAAATTCACTTGACGACCTACCCCGCCGCAACCGCGCGCTAGCCTGCCCGACGCCGACGACCGCTTGCCAGCGGCCTTGGGTTCGAAGGCACGAATCGTTACCGGAACTTCAAAAGCGACCGAACTTTTACATCGAATACTCACGCTGCGCAGTCATTCGAATGCGAATAGCGTCGGCACAGGCTCGCCAGCGTCCATTTTGTGCCAGCTTTTGACGCAGCGTAGTCAAATCTCGCGGAGGGTGGACACTACGGTGAGTAGCAATTTCGGGTGAATGTGACCTGTTCAACAGGCCGGCGGCGCGTTTCAGCCGAGGCCGAGGAGCGTTTGCTGGTGCCGCATTTCCTGGACCGCGTGGCTGACGCCCGGGTCGTCGCTGATCGCGGTCTCGAGAATTCGGCGGGCTTCGGCGGGCCGTCCGCGCGCGACGCTCAGCCGGGCCCGGCCGATCGCGTTGGCGGCCGCCCCGGACGCGTCCGGGCGACGGGTCAGGATCTCGGCCGCACGCTGCAACAGCGTGTCCGCGGCGTCCGGATCTCCGGTCAGGATCAGCAACTGGGCTTCGGTGTTGTCGACGTGCGCGGTGCCGAGCTCGTCGCCGATCCGGGTGACGATCTCGCGCGCCTCGCCCAGGACCGCGGTCAGCTCGGGCACGTGCGACGCACCGAGGTCGACGTCGGCGAGCAGCGCCTCGGCAAGCATGACCAGGCGGATCGCGTGCAGCCGGGTCCCCGGAGCACTGAGTGCACAAGCCTCCCGGCGCGCCACCTGGCCTTCCGGGATCCGGCCGAGCATCACCAGCGCGCCGCCCAGCTGGTCCATCGCCCTTGGTCGTGCAGACTCGGCCTCGGGGTCCGCGTCCACCAGCGCGACCATCTCGTGCGCAATCTGCAACGACCGCTGGAAGTCTCCCCGCGCGGACGCGGCCCAGGAGACCTGGTTCATCGCCGCGATACGCAAGGCCACGCGCCCGGTCCGTTCGGCCGACGCGAGTCCCCGTTCCGCCTGTTGCAGCAGGCTTTCCGGCGGTGTGCCGGCCTGCGCCAAGGCGCCGAACAGGGACCTGTCGAGCTCTGCCTCGAGCTCGGCCTCGTCGACTCCGGCCACCGCATCTCTGGCCGACTGCAGGACCTCTTGCCGGGTGTCGCGGACGTCGCGGATCGCGAGAAACCCGTTCATTCGCAGGGCAAGCGTGCCGGCCAGCCGCGGCCAGTCCTCGATCGCCAGGCCGACGGCGGCACGCACCACCGGCGCCTCGACATCCAGCCAGGACGCTCCGGCCGCTGCCGCTGCCTCGGCCTCCGGAAGCTCCCGGCCTTCGCCGCGATCGAGTTCGATGTTGCTCACGGCATGATCGATTTGCTCGTCTGCAATCGTTAGCAAGCGAAGTACGGCGCTCAAGTAACGACGCTCCACCTCGCTGTCGGCCGTCGTACCGGACAGCTCCACAGCAAGCGAGCGGACAAGGCCGTGCAGGCCGTAGCGGGGTGGTTGCAGGCGTCGGGTTTGCACGAGGCCCAGCGAGACAAGGCCATCGAGGACTTGCTGCGCACTGTCCTCGTCCAGGTCCAGCAGCGGCGCCGCGACCCAGGACGCGAACTCGTCCGCGCCAACCAGAGCAAGGCGCGCGAAGAGCTGCCGGGCCTGTGTGGTCGCGACGCTCAGCGTCAGGTCGAGGCTGGCCCGCACGGCTCGATCGCCGGCAACCAGGTAGTCGAGCCGCTGCGACTCGTCCGCCAACGTTTGTACGACGTCCGCGACATCCTCATGGATCAAGGCCAATCGGGCACCGACGATGCGCAGCGCCAGTGGCAGTCCGGCGCAGTGTGGAACCACGTCGGCGACTCGGGTAGTCCCGAGACCGGACAGTGCGCCGAGCAACTCCGCACTCGTCTCCTCCGACAACGGCCGAAGCTCCCGGTGCGTTGCGTCCTCAAGACCGAGCATCGGCTGCCGCGAGGTGACGATCACGCCACACCCACCACCTGCAGGCAGCAACGACCGCAGCTGGCCGGCGTCGATGGCGTCGTCGAACACCAGCAGCGCAGTCTTGTCCGCCAGCCTGCTCCGCAGCAGTGCCGACCGGGCTTCCAGGCTCTCCGGGATCTCCGAACCGTCGACACCCAGCGACCGCAGCAGCTGCGCAAGGACAGTCCGCGCCAAGATCCCCTGCCCGTTGACATCCTGCAGCCGCGCGAACAACTGACCGTCCGGATACCGCTCGGCCAACTGATGCGCCAACCGCACCGCTGCAGCGGACTTTCCGGTCCCGGCCGCGCCGTACAGACACACCACCGCCGGTACGCCGGACGGCCGCCCTGCGCTCAGCAGCTCGTCAGCCAGCTCCCGCAGTACGTCGTCCCGGCCGACCAGGATGCTTACGTCCGCAGGAAGTTCGCGTGGCACCGACGACCCGGTCACCAGGTCGAGTGACGGGTCCTGTCGCAGGATCGCGACCTGCAGGTCCCGGACCTCGGCGCCGAGCTCCACGCCCAGCTCTTCGTCCAGGTGCCGGGCCAGCTCGGCGTACGCGGCCAGGGCATCCGCCTGCCGGCCGGACCGGTAGAGGGCGAGCATCGTCGCCGCGGCGAACGTCTCCCGCGCCGGCTGGGCGGTCGTCAGGCGCGCCAGCTCAGGCAGCAGTTCCTGATGCCGGCCGAGAGCGAGGTCGGTGGTCAGCCGGAGCTCCTCGGCGGCCCAGCGCGACTCTTCCAGGCCGGCACAGAGTCGCCGCCGTACGTCGTCGCTGGTGACGTCCGCGAGCGCCGGTCCGCGCCACAACGCCAGCGCATCCGCCAGCAGCTTGGACCGGTGCTCCAGGTCGTCCGTACGCCGGGCCTGCTCGACCAGATCGTTGAACTGCTCGATGTCGGTCCGGCCCAGCGGCGCGTGGACGGCGTACCCCTCGGAGCCACTGGTCAGGCGTACGTCGGCCGCCAGCACGGACCGCAGCCGGGACATGTAGACCTGCAGCGCCCGCTTCGGGTTGTCCGGCATGGCATCCGGCCACAGCAGGTCGATCAGGCGCTCCGGAGGCACCGCCTTGCCTGGCTCCAGCAGCAGTACGGCGAGCAGCAGGCGTTCCTGGCGTCGTTTCAGCGCGACCTGGGTGCCACTCGACCAGATCTGTACTGGACCGAGCAGCCGGAACTCCACGGCGCCAGCTTAGTGGTAAGCGCCTGGTAACAGCGCGCACACATCATCACTGCATCGACCCAGCCGATGCGAGGAGACCAATGAAGGCGGCCACCTGGGAGTGGTGACGCGGTGGGCGGCAGAAAACCTGCCGCCCCGCCGCTGGTCAGCTCTCCCGCACGTGCACCGTGACGAACGGCGGCTTGACCACGTCGAAGGCCTCCTGGCGGCCCCGGATGTCGACGACTACCTGGTCGCCTTCCTTGACCGTCGCGTCCAGCAGCGCCAACGCGATGCCCTTCTTCAGCGTCGGCGAGAACGTGCCGGACGTCACCTCACCGAGCGCCGTGCCGGACTGGTCGAGCACCGTCATGTGCGGCCGCGGGATGCCCCGCCCCGCCGCGAGCAGGCCGCGCAGGATCCGGGCCGCGCCGCGCTCCTTCTCCGCCCGGAGCGCCTCGTCGCCCCAGAAGTGCTCCTTCGTCCAGCCGACCGCCCAGCCCGACCGCGCCTGCACCGGCGTGATGTCCGGCGTGATGTCCTGGCCGTGCAGCGGGTACCCCATCTCGGTCCGCAGCGTGTCCCGCGCCCCGAGCCCGGCCGGCACGATCCCGTACTGCGCTCCGGCCTCGAGCAGCGCGTCGAACACGGCGACCGCGGCCGCGTTCGGCACGACGAGCTCGTAGCCGCGCTCACCCGTGTAACCGGTCCGGCAGACGACGACCGGCGTACCGGCGAAGTCCGCGGTCGCGAACGACATGTAGTCGTGCCCGGTCGGCAGCCCGATCGCGCTCACCACGTCGTCGCTGTTGGTGCCCTGGACGGCGAGGATCGCGTAGTCGTCGTGCGTGTTGGTGACCACGACGCCGTCCGGCGCGGTGGCCTGCAGCAGCCGGACCACCTCGGCGGTGTTGGCCGCGTTCGGGATCAGGAACACGTCGTCGTCGGCGTGCAGGTAGGCGATCAGGTCGTCGACCACTCCCCCGCGCTCGTTGCAGCACAACGTGTACTGCGCCTGGCCGGGCGCGATCTTGCCCAGGTCGTTGGTCAGGCACGAGTTCACGTACGCCGCGGCGCCCGGGCCCTGCACGGTCGCCTTCCCGAGGTGGCTCACGTCGAAAACCCCGACGGAGGAACGCACCGCGGTGTGCTCGGCGACGACCCCGGAGTACTCCAGTGGCATCTCCCACCCACCGAACTCGGCGAACTTCGCGCCGAGGGCGACATGGCGCTCGTGGAGCGGGGGCTTCTTCAGTTCAGGCGACGATGAAGCAGACGTGGTCATGGAGCGGAACTTACCCGACGCGTAGCATGCGGAGGCAGCATTCACGTACCGTCACGACCGGCCCCTCTGCCCGCCGGTCAAGGAGGACTGAGATTTTCGTGAGCACCATCACCCTGAGCAAGTCCGATGCAGCCGGTGTCCGGACCGACGCCGTGGTCATCGGCGTGGTCAAGGTCGGCGGCGGTGTCACCCTGCCGGCCGGCACCGAGTCGCTGAACGCCGCGTACGGCGGGAAGCTGGTGGAGGTGCTGTCCGGTCTCGGCGCCACCGGCAAGGCCGGCGAGGTGACCAAGGTGCCCGGGCCGAAGCCGGGCAAGTCGGCCACCCTGATCGCGGTCGGCCTCGGCGAGGCGCCTGACGGTGCGCTGAAGACCGAGGACCTGCGGACGGCGGCCGGCGCCGGCATCCGGGCCGCCAAGGCGTCCCAGTCGGTCGCCTTCGCGCTGCCGACGCCGGACGCCGACTGCATCCGCGCGATCGCCGAGGGCGCCCTGCTCGGCCGGTACGCGTTCACGGCGTACAAGTCCAACGACTCCGCCCCGGAGGCGCCCGGCAACCTGACCGTGCTGACCGACCTGGCCCGGCACAAGGACGCCAGGACCGCGCTCGAGCGCGCCGAGGTGACCGCCGACGCGGTCCGCCAGGTGCGCGACTGGGTGAACACGCCGCCGTCGGACCTGAACCCGGCCGACTTCGCCGCCGAGGCGGTCAAGCTCGGCAAGGAGCACGGCGTCAAGGTCGAGGTGCTGGACGAGAAGGCGCTGACCAAGGGCGGGTACGGCGGCATCCTCGGCGTCGGCCAGGGGTCGGCGAACCCGCCGCGGCTGATCCGGATCAGCTACACCCCGAAGAAGCCGGTCACGCACCTGGCGTTCGTCGGCAAGGGCATCACCTTCGACTCCGGCGGCCTGTCGCTGAAGACGGCCAGCGGGATGATCAGCATGAAGGCCGACATGGCCGGCGCCGCCGCGGTGATCGGCGCGACCGTCGCGATCGCCCGGCTCGGCCTGCCGGTCCAGGTGACCACGTACGCCGCGATGGCCGAGAACATGCCGTCCGGCTCGGCGGCCCGGCCGTCCGACGTGCTGACCATGTACGGCGGCAAGACCGTCGAGGTGCTGAACACCGACGCCGAGGGCCGGCTCGTCCTCGGCGACGCCCTGGTCCGGGCGTCCGAGGACCAGCCCGACCTGATCGTCGACGTGGCCACCCTGACCGGCGCCTGCGTCGTTGCCCTGGGCACCAAGGTGGCCGGCGCGTTCGCGAACACCGACACCGCCCGGGACCGGGTGGTGGACGCCGCGGTCGCGGCCGGCGAGGCGATGTGGCCGCTGCCGATCCCGGCCGAGATGCTGGACAAGCTGAAGTCGCACTCCAAGGTCGCCGACCTGGCCAACATCACCGGCGAGCCGTGGGGCGGCGCGCTGGCCGCGGCCGCGTTCCTCGGCGACTTCGTTGCTGATGGCATCGACTGGGTGCACCTGGACGTGGCCGGCCCGGCCTTCAACGAGGGCTCCGCCTCCGGCTACACCCCAGCCGGCGGCACCGGCTACGCCGTACGCACCCTGGTAGAACTAGCCGCCTCAGCAAGCTGAGCACCGAGTCTCGAGGGTGAGATCAGCCAGCTCACCCTCGAGCAGGTACCTCACCTGAGCTGGTGCCAGGCATCTGTCAGTCCCAGGCCGGTGAAGCGCAGGGTCTGGACCGGAAGATCCACCTGTACGACGCCTTCGGGTCGCGGGAGTCCGACACCGTTGCCCCGGGCATGGAGCTGGTGACGTTCGGGTACGGCGGCTGACCACCGGGCTGGCGACTTGTCACGACCTGCGGTTCGCGGACCAGTTCACGGCGCTGGAGCGGCTGGGTGCGGAGCTGGTCGTCGTACCGGCGTCGTGGGGTGCGGGGCCGGGCAAGGATGAGCAGTGGGACCTGCTGACGCGGGCGCGCGCTGCGGACGCTCAGGCGTGGCTGCTGCCGTCCGGCAGCGCGTCCCCATCCTCTAGGGCCGGCACAGTCTCTAGGCGAGGCCGTTCTTCTTCATGCGGGCGTTGTACTCGCGCATGCGAGGCGGGTAGCCGACCACGGCGGCGTCGTACGACGGGATCCCCAGCTTGTTGGCGAAGTTGTGCGCCCACTCGACCGAGGGGACCCGTCGCCGGGTCCACTCGCCGTCGATGGCGACCAGCAGCAGGGTGTACTCCGTCACCGCCGTCCGCGGCTCGACGAAGCCCTCGACGCCCTGGCGGGTTTGGGCGAACTCCCGCAGGTGCGCCTGATCGGGGTTGTCCGACCGGCGTATCGTGCCCGGCTTCTGCCGGCGACCGAACCACTTCATGGGGCAAGTGTCCCCTATCTCCCCAACCAAGGGCACGAAATCGTTGGTAACGGTTCCGGGTGGCCCGGGGGTGGCACCCGGCGGCAGCGGTGAAAAGATGACGCCGGGCCCTGCCCGCGATCCGGGCCGCCCGCCGACCAGACCCACGGAGGAACCTGTGACTGAGAGTGGTACGACGTACGACCTGGTGATACTCGGTGGCGGCAGTGGTGGATATGCCGCCGGTTTGCGCGCCGCGACGCTGGGGTTGTCGGTGGCGCTGGTGGAGAAGGACAAGGTCGGCGGGACGTGTCTGCACCGCGGCTGCATCCCGACCAAGGCGCTGCTGCACGCCGCGGAGGTGGCCGACTCGGCGCGCGAGGGTGAGCAGTTCGGTGTGCGCACCACGCTCGAGGGTGTCGACATGGGCGGGGTGAACAAGTACAAGGACGGCGTCGTCGACCGGCTGTTCAAGGGCCTGCAGGGCCAGCTGAAGGCCCGCGGCATCACCGTCATCGAGGGCGAAGGCCGCCTCACCTCCCCGACCACGGTCGAGGTCGCCGGGACGACGTACACCGGCCGCAACGTGATCCTGGCGTCCGGCTCGTACTCGCGGTCGCTGCCCGGGCTGGAGCTGGACGGGCACCGGGTCATCGCGAGTGAACACGCGTTGACGCTGGACCGCGTCCCCGAGTCCGCCGTCGTGCTGGGTGGCGGGGTGATCGGGGTCGAGTTCGCCTCCGCGTGGACCTCCTTCGGCACCAAGGTCACCATCGTCGAGGCATTGCCGCGGCTGGTGCCCGCCGAGGACGCCGACTGCTCCAAGACGCTCGAGCGCGCGTTCCGGAAGCGGAAGATCGCGTTCAAGACCGGTACGCCGTTCGAGTCCGTCGAGGTGGTGGACAACGGCGTCCGGGTGACCGTCGCCGGCGGTGAGGTGATCGAAGCCGAGGTGCTGCTGGTCGCCGTCGGCCGTGGCCCCAACACGTCGGGTCTGGGGTATGAGGAGGTCGGGGTCGCCCTCGACCGTGGCTTCGTGACCGTCGACTCGACGCTGCAGACCAGCGTGCCCGGCGTGTACGCGGTCGGCGACATCGTCCCCGGCCTGCAACTCGCGCACCGCGGCTTCCAGCAGGGCATCTTCGTCGCCGAGCACATCGCCGGGCTATCGCCGGCCCCGATCGACGAGGCCGGCATCCCGCGGGTCACGTACTCCGAGCCCGAGGTCGCCTCGGTCGGGCTGACCGAGGAGCAGGCCCGGGAGAAGTACGGCGACGTCGACATCCTCAACTACAACCTCGGCGGCAACGGCAAGAGCCAGATCCTGAAGACCCAGGGCTTCGTGAAGCTGGTCCGGGCCAAGGACGGCGCTGTGGTCGGGCTGCACATGGTCGGCTCCCGTGTCGGGGAGCTGATCGGCGAGGCCCAGCTGATCTACAACTGGGAGGCCTACCCGGCCGACGTCGCGCCGCTCGTGCACGCCCACCCCACCCAGAACGAGGCCCTCGGCGAGGCCCACCTGGCGCTCGCCGGGAAGCCGCTGCATTTCCATGATTGAGATCCCCGGACGGACCACTGGCCCGTCCGAGTAGGTTTGAGCCCGTGGGAGCGCGCTGGGTCCGCTGACCCGGATCCGGCTCGTTCCGGCGGCACCGTAGGCTGACCTCGACCGATCTGACGAAGGAGCAACGACCGTCATGCCGACCTCTGTATCCCTGCCGGCCCTCGGGGAGAGCGTCACCGAAGGAACCGTCACCCGCTGGCTCAAGCAGGTCGGCGACACGGTTGCCGTCGACGAGCCCCTGCTGGAGGTCTCGACCGACAAGGTCGACACCGAGATCCCCTCGCCCGTGGCCGGTACCTTGCTCGAGATCAAGGCCGCCGAGGACGAGACCGTAGAGGTCGGCGCCGAACTGGCCGTCATCGGCGACGCCGGCGAGTCCTCCGGCTCCGCGCCAGCCGAGCAGGCCGCTCCAGCCCAGGAAGCGCCCGCGCAGGAGGCGCCTGCACAGGAGGCCCCCGCTCAAGAGGCCCCTGCCCAGGAAGCGCCCGCACAGGAAGCTCCGGCTCAGGAAGCGCCCGCCGCGGAGGCCGCTCCCGCTCAGGAGGCGCCCGCTGCTGAGGCCGCGCCCGCCGAGCAGGCGCCGGCCGCATCCAACGGAGCAGCTTCCGGTACGCCGGTCACGCTGCCGGCGCTGGGTGAGAGCGTGACCGAGGGCACCGTCACCCGCTGGCTGAAGCAGGTCGGCGACGACGTTGCCGTGGACGAGCCCCTCCTCGAGGTCTCCACCGACAAGGTCGACACGGAGATCCCGAGCCCGGTCGCCGGCAAGCTCCTCGAGATCAAGGTCGCCGAGGACGAAACCGTCGAGGTCGGCGCCGAGCTGGCCATCGTCGGCTCCGGCGACGCGGCCCCCGCGTCCTCCGCCCCGGCCCCGGCCGAGGCCCCCGCCTCCTCCGCGCCGGCCTCGGCTGAGGCTCCCGCGGAAGCCCCGGCCCAGGCGCCCGCGGCCCAGGCCCCGGCTCCGGCCGCCGCGCCGGCCCCGGCGGCAGCACCGGCTCAGGCTCCGGCCCAGGCCCCCGCTGCCCAGCCGCCCGCAGCAGCCCCGGCGCCCCAGGCCGCCCCCGCTGCGCAGGCTGCCCCGGCTCAGGCCGCTCCGGCCGCATCGGCACCGGCCCCAACCCAGGCAGCCTCCCCCAACGGGGAAGGCCCCAACTACGTCACCCCGCTGGTCCGCAAGCTCGCGGCCGAGCACCAGGTAGACCTCAACGCCGTACAGGGCACCGGCGTTGGCGGCCGAATCCGCAAGCAGGACGTCATCGCCGCCGCCGAAGCCAAGAAGGCCGCGGCAGCAGCTCCCGCCGCCGCGCCCGCCGCCTCGGCCCCGGCAGCCGCCGCGAAGCCCGCGACGATCAGCCCGCTCCGCGGCACCACCGAGAAGATGAGCCGGATCCGCAAGGCGATCGCCAGCCACATGGTGAACTCGCTGAAGGTCTCGGCCCAGCTGACCACCGTGGTCGAGGTCGACGTCACCGAGATCGCCAAGCTGCGGAACGCGAAGAAGGCCGAGTTCGAGGCCCGCGAGGGCGTCAAGCTGTCCTTCCTGCCGTTCTTCGCCCAGGCCGCGGTCGACGCGCTGAAGCAGTACCCGAAGCTCAACGCCTCGATCGACGAGGAGAAGGGCGAGATCACCTACCACGCCGCCGAGCACCTCGGTATCGCCGTGGACGTGGAGAAGGGCCTGATGGTCCCGGTCGTGCACAACGCCGGTGACCTGAACATCGCGGGCCTGGCGAAGAAGATCGCCGACCTGGCCGACCGCACCCGCAACAACAAGGTGCTGCCGGACGAGATGGCCGGCGGCACCTTCACCATCACCAACACCGGCAGCCGCGGCGCCCTGTTCGACACCCCGATCCTGAACCAGCCCCAGGTCGGCATGCTCGGCACCGGCGCCGTCGTGAAGCGCCCGGTCGTCATCACCCACCCGGAGCTCGGCGAGACCATCGCCATCCGCCAGATGGTCTACCTGGCTCTCACCTACGACCACCGCCTGGTGGACGGCGCCGACGCCGCCCGCTACCTCACCGCCGTCAAGCAGCGCCTCGAAGAGGCCCAGTTCGACGTCTGATCCCTCGAAGAAGCCTTGGCGCCGGCTCGTCCCTCTGGACGGGCCGGCGCTTTGGTTTCCAACCTGACGGCGGTCACAAGTAAGTCGGCAGACGCGATGCCCACAGTGACGCGTAGTGAGACGATCGGTCCCGAACCCGCGTTGGGCCCTCCGTGGCGCCCAGCCGCTCCTGGTCCCGCCGAGTCGGAAGCGTGCAGCGCACCCGACTCGTTCCTGTTGCGTCGGAGAGCCAGTGCAAGTGGCGAGCACCAGCCCGGTTACTGTCTGACCCCGGACGTGTTTTCCGTCGGGTACTGCGGTGGCAGGACGATCCTCAAGGAGCAGCAGGATGAAGTACGTGCTGGCCGGCGCCTCCGGCTTCCTCGGTACGGCGCTCGCCCGCGACCTCACCGCCGACGGACACCAGGTCCTCCGCCTGGTCCGCCGTACGCCCGCAAAACCTGACGAAATCCGCTGGGACCCGGCCCGCGGAGACCTCGACCCGACCGCGCTCGGCGACCCCGACGTCCTCGTCAACCTGGCCGGCGCGAACATCGGCCGCCCGTGGACCCCGGCGTTCCGGAAGGTGCTCCGCGAGAGTCGCGTCAGTACGACGTCCACCCTGGCTGCGGCCGCCGCACAGCTCGACCGGCGCCCGGTTGTGATCACGCAGAGCGGCGTCGGCGGCTACGGCCTCGACTGCGGCGACCGCATCCTCACCGAAGACTCCGAACTCGGCGACGGCTTCCTCGCCGAGGTCGTCCGGGTGTGGGAAGGCGCGCTCGAACCAGCCCGCGCCGCCGGCAGCCGCACCGCCTCCCTGCGCACCGGCGTCGTCTTGGACCGCAAGGCACCCGCGTTCCAACTCCTCTCCCTTCCATTCCGCCTCGGCCTCGGCGGCCGCCTCGGTCCGGGCACGCAGTACTTCCCTGTCGTCTCGCTCACCGACTGGCTCCGCGCCGTCCGTCACGTCGCCGAACACGACACCGTCAGCGGCCCCGTCAACGTCACCCTCCCCAACCCCGCCACCAATCAGGAGTTCACCGAGGCTCTGGCCACCGCCCTGCACCGCCCCGCCTTCTTCCCCATCCCCGCCTTCCTCATGAAAACCGTCCTGGGCGAGTTCGCCTGGGAACTCCTGGGCAGCAACCGAGCCCTCCCCACCCGCCTCCAATCCACCGGCTTCACCTTCCACCACCCCACCGCCCCCGCAGCCATCTCCGCCGCCCTCACCTCGTAAAGGTGTGGTGACCTGCCCTCGGTCAAGCAGGGGCTATGGCTGTGATTCGCCAGGCAGGGGTGGTCGGGGTTTTGGTGAGGGTCAGGCGGCGGGAGGTGGGGGTGGCGGGCGGGAGGTTGGTGGTGGTGCCGGTGGGGGTGATGGCTTGCGCGGTGGTGAGGTGGTCGGTGATGTGGAGGACGACTTTGGTGGGGGTTTCGGCTTCTACGGTGGTGTTCGAGATGTGGATGTTCAGGTTGCGGACTCGGATTTGGTGTTTGCGGTAGGTGGCGAGGAGGGCTTGGTCGGCTTTCCAGGGGACGGTGCCGGGGACGTAGACGGTGTCGAGAAGAGTGGGGTCCAGGGTCCAGAAAGCCTTGGCTCGTTGGGTGTCCAGAGCCTGGAGGGTTCGGGTCCACTTCGCTGGATCTCCGGGTGGCGTAGGTGGGGTGGGGTCGGTTGGGGTTGGGGTTTGATTCGTGGCGGCGGCTGTGCCGGCTGGGTTGTTGTCCAGGGCGCCTACCGTCAATAGGCCGAGGATGAGGACGACCACTGCTCCCAGGGCAGCCGCGGCCAGGACGCCGTACGCCGGGTTGCGGAGAACTGGGTGACGGCGGACGGGGTGGTGGATGAGCTTCTGAGCTGGTGGTCGAGTCGTCCCGGAGGCGCTGCTTGTCTGGATTCTGGCTGCGGGGTCGACGGGCCGCCGGTGACGTCGCCAGCGGGTGTGACTTCGACGCCAGGGGCGGTGACGGGAGCGGCGACGTGTCAGGCGAGCCAGGCCGATTGGCGATCTTTGGGCGCTGTCGTTCCAGACGGGGTTTGTGCCTGGGTGCTTGTCGTCTGTGGTGCGGGTCGCATGGTCGGCGGCTCCGGTCGGGGTGGTCAGGCGGTCGAGTCGGTTGGGTGGGGAGGGCCGGGCTCGGTTGGGGCGGGAGGGGTTGCGGCGGCTTGGCTTGGTGGTGCGTGCGAGAGGTTTGGGCATGGGTGCCTGGGGTGGTTTGGGGCTGATGGTGGGTGCGGCGGTCGGCTTTGGTGGGCGTGGGGGTAGCGGTGTGCGGGGGTGTTCGACCGGGTCGTCTGGGGGTGCGGGCTTCTTGGTTGGGGATTCTGCGGTGGTGGGGTCTTCGGTGAAGGCGAGGTTGATGGGAGCTGGGGTGGCGATGGTCAGGAGGGATTGAGGGTCGGTGATGCGGTCGGGGGTGAACAGGGTGGGGTCGGCGCCGGACTGATGGGCGACGTCTGCCAGTGACTTCAGGTCGTCGGCGGGGGTGGCTGGGTGCAGGGCGGGGTCGGTGAGGACGGGGCGGCCTTCGGTGTCGAAGAGGATGTTGGTGGGGGTTACGCGGCCGTGGGTGAGGCCGGTGCGGTGGAGGTAGGTGAGAGCGTCGGCGAGTGGGGTCAGGAGGGTGACGAGCTCACCGGGGGCGAGCGGTCCGCGGCGGCCGAGGAGGGCGCTGAGCGTGCCGGCTGCGACGTACCGGCTGATGAGGAGCCAGTCGTCGGCGGTCTCGCGGAAGTCGTGGAGGCGGGCGAGGTGCGGGTGGTCGAGGCGCTGCAGGATCTTGAGGTGGTCACAGAACTCCTCCGGGTCTGAGATTGCGGTGATCGGGATGCGTTTGAGCACGGCGTTGCGGCCGGAAGCGCGGTCCCGAACCAGCCAGACAGCGCCGGCCGATCCGGACCCGAGCGTGCGGCGCAGGCTGTAGCCGGCGATGTCTTCGAGTGCCATGCCCTAGAGAGTGCACGAATCGCCGGCCGCGGCCCGGAAGTTATCCACAGGCGGCCCAGGGTGAGCGCCGTACGGCGGTGGGCTGTGGACGGCGGCGTACGGGCGTCTGAGCGGGCCGCATACACTCGAGGGCGTGAGGGAGATCAGCTTTGTGGAGGCCGGGTTCGGCGCCGGCGCGGTGGAGTACGAGGCCGCGTGGGCCGAGCAGCGGCGGCTGCACGCGGAAGTTGCCGCGGGCACCGGTTCGGACACGGTCATCCTGCTCGAGCACCCACCGGTGTACACGGCGGGCAAGCGGACCGAGCCGCACGAGCGGCCGCTCGACGGGACGCCGGTGGTGGACGTCGACCGCGGCGGGAAGATCACCTGGCACGGTCCGGGGCAGCTGGTGGGCTACCCGATCGTGAAGCTGGCCTCGCACGTGTACGTCGTGGACTACGTACGGCGCCTGGAGGAAGCGCTGATCGCGGTCTGCGCCGAGCTCGGGGTGAAGACCGGGCGGGTCAAGGGGCGCAGCGGGGTGTGGGTGGCGGCCGACGATCGCGGCCGGGAGCGGAAGATCGCGGCGATCGGGATCCGGGTCGCGCAGGGTGTGACGATGCACGGGTTCGCGCTGAACTGCGACAACGATCTGGGCTGGTTCGACCGGATCGTGCCGTGCGGGATCTCGGATGCCGACGTGACGACGCTGTCGAAGGAACTCGGGCGGGACGTGCCGGTGACCGAGGTGCTGGGCCCGGTGCGGCGGCATCTTGGCCGGATGCTCGCGTGGGATGAGTACGAGCGGACGCCAGACATCGGCCACGAAGAGGCGCCAACTGCGATCACCTACGGGCTGACGGTCTGAGGTTCTGCCCGGGTTCGGGTGTTACGGCGGCGGCGTAGTGAGTGGGGGTAGGCCGACGGTGATGCGCCAGTCGGTGTGGCAGGTGTGGAGGCGGGCTGCTTGAGATGGGTCAGTCTATAGGTGGTTCTGGTGTTCGGTGGAGTCGGTGGACAGGTTTGCCAGGAACCAGCCGGTGCCCATGGGGGCGTGTTCGTAGGACCTGAGGTGGTCTACCTCGGGAGCGTCGGCTACCCAGGTGAGTTTCCAGGGGCCGGATCTGACGGACCATTGGAAGCCACAGTCCCAGTGGAGGGACTCGTGGGCGGTGTCGAGCTCTCCGGACAGGACCGGTAGGAGGTTCAGGCCGTCTGCCGAGGGTGCTGAGGTGCCTGCGGCTGCGGCCAGGGTCGGAACCAGGTCCAGGGTGCTGATCAGGGCGTCGGTGTGGTGGCCGGGCGGGAAGTGGGCAGGCCAGCGCCACAGCATGGGGACACGGATCCCGCCTTCCCACAGGGTGTACTTCGTGCCGCGAAGCGGGGTGTTGGCGCCGAAGTTGCAGGTCGAGCCGCCGTTGTCGGTGGTGTAGACGACGATCGTGTTGTCATCGACGAGGGACAGCAGCTTGCCGATCTCGGCATCCATCAGTTCGAGCTGCGCGAGGTAGTACTCGCGGCCGTGCGGCAGGTTCGGCACGATCACGTCGTCGTACCACTCGGTGTAGGACTCGTTCACCTCGGGCGACCAGTCGCGGAAGGCCGGCAGGTCCCGCGCCGCCAGCTCGGACTCGGGCAGCTGCCAGCAGAAGTTGTGGACGGCGTTGAACGCGAGCATGCAGAAGTACGGCCGGTCGTCGGTCGACGCGATGAACGACGCCGCCCGCCCCCCAGCTCGGCAGTCAGAAAGCCCTCGTACTCGACCGGCTCGTCCCCCGACAGCAACGGTTGCACCGCCATGTAGCTCGACGCCGGTCCGTACGACGAGACCGCAGCATCCGAATGATGGAGGTAGTTCAGCCGCCCGTACGACTGCCCCGCCAACCCGTACAACGTCTCCTCGAACCCATGATGCGGAGGACAAGCCCGCTCCCCGACCGACTCACTCCCGTAGTGCACCTTGCCGAAGTACCCTGTCCGATATCCCTGGTCGCGCAGGATCTCCGCCAACGTCGGTACGTCGTCCGGCGGGAAGGTGGCCGAGTCGAACCACTGGCCACCCCACCGCTGCTGGTACCGCCCCGAGATGATCGCCGCACGCGACGGACTGCAGATCGGCGCGGTGACGTACGCATCTGTGCAGCTCACGCCCTCGGCCGCAAGCCGATCCAGGGCGGGTGTCCGCACGTCCGGATGCACACCGAGCGCACTCCGGTCGGCGTACCCATGGTCGTCGGACACGATCAGCAGGATGTTCGGTGCAGCCACCGGGCGGGTCCTCTCCTCAGCGAGTCAGCGAGTCAACGGGCCGCACGTGCGGCCTGGTCGGTCTTTGCCAGCGCGTCGGTGCGGTCCGGATCCAGGACCGTCCTCAGCTCGGCGTCGAGCTTGTCTACGAGCGACTGATCGGCGGAAAGGTCGTGGAGCTCGTGCGGATCGGTCTCTATGTCGAAGACCTGCGGTGGATGCGCAGCCCCGTAGTAGCAGTACTTCCAGCGGCCGGACTTGAGCATGTAGCCGCCGTCGAGCATTCCCTGGGCGTGGTACTCGGAGAGGACGGGGCGGTCGACAGGGTTGAGGAGGGAGTGCCCGGGCAGAGATGGATCCGCGGGCAGCCCCGCGATGTCGCGGAGAGTCGGGAGTATGTCGATCAGGCTGACGTGTGCGGTGTTCCGGGCTGGGGTCAGCGACGGGTGCCGGAGGAGCAGGGGGATGCGGACGGACGGCTCGTAGAAGCACTGCTTCTGCCAGATCCCGTGGTGGCCGGCCATCTCCCCGTGGTCGCTCGTGTAGATGACGACCGTGTCGTCCGGTACGGCGGCCAGCAGCCGCCCGACCTGGTGGTCGAGATGACTGATCAACGCCCAGTAGCAGACCGTCGCCTCCCGAACCTGCTCCTCGCTGATCGGCTCGTCGTTGCGGAATCCGTGCCGCAGCAGCGAAATCACCGGATGCTGCGCAGCGGCCGGCTCATCCCAGGTCGGCGGCAGTTCGACGTCCGCCGGATCGTAGAGGTCACGGAAGTCCGGCGGCGCCACCAGCGGGAAGTGCGGGTGCATGTACCCGACGTAGAGCAGAAACGGCTGCGGCCCGGGGTCGCTGAGGAAGTCGAGGGCCGCGTCGGTCGCCGCGACGTCGTGCCGGGTGTGGACGTGGTCGCCGGCGCCGTGCTCGGTCACGTGCGAGTTGGTCGGCCGTTGCCATTCCGCCGTACGGCGAGGTGGACGGCCGCTGTGGTCGACCCAGCAGTCCAGGTCGTCGGTCAGCCGGCGGTCGAAGCCGAGCAACCGGTCCGGCCCGTTGAAATGCGTGCGGCCCGCGATCACGGTCTGGTAGTCGCGCAGGTGATGTCCCCACGACCGGAAGTCCGGGCCGGGAATGACACCGTTGTCCCAGGCCCCGATCTGGTGGACGTACTTCCCCGTCATCAGCGACAGCCGCGACGGGACGCACATCGGGCTGTTCGTGTAGGCGCGGTCGAACGAGACGCTCTGCGCGGCGAGCCGGTCGAGGTGCGGCGTTCGTACCTGCGGGTGTCCGGCCCACCCCGCAGCGGAGGCGGTGTGTTCGTCGGACAGGACGACCAGGATGTTCGGGCGGTTCACGGCACCACCTTAGGCAAGCGATTGCCCGTTCGCTGGGGCCCGAAGAGTCGGCGGCAGCGGTTGCGAAGTGTCTGCGGGGTGTGACGGCACAACGCCGCTACCGTGGTGGTGTGTCCAAATTTCTTGGGTTCTTGCTCGGGGTGGCGGTCGCTTTCGCTGGGCCGGCAGTGTTCGGAGTGCTGGCGGCGCCCGGTGGAATCGAGCTGAATACGAAGGAGATGGCGCTTGCCTACGGCATCGGCGCGCTGATCTTCTGGACGGTGGTGTCGTACTTCTCCGGTGCCGGCGCGCTCGGTGCGTTCGCTGCGTTCGGCACGCTGGTCTACTGCTGGCTGTGGATCCCGAACCGGACGACGAACTTCCTCAACGACGTCCCCGGGGTCACCACCGGGATGATCGAAGGGTCGAAGCAGTACACGCTGAACGGCGTCGTACCGATCCTGACGGTGATCTCGCTGGTGTACGGCATCCAGCTGATCGTGCAGAGCGTGCGGCGCCGCCGGCGGGAGCGGGTGGAGGCCGAGCGGCTGCAGCGGGAGCAGGAGGCCGCGCAGGCGCAGCAGGAGGCTGAGGCCGCGGCTGTCTACCCGGTTGCCGGGAGCACCTATCCGGCGGATGCCGGGTACGGCGGGGCGTACGGGAACAGCAGCCGGTACGACGATCTGTTCGACGAGGACCCGGAGCCGGTCCGGCCGCGGAGTCAGGCGGAGGAGCAGACCTCGACGTACCCGACGTCCGGGGCGGAGCAGACGGCGCAGTTCCCGGGGGTCGAGGACGATGCCCGGAGCAACGAGTCCGCCGACGAGACGGTGCTGGTCCCGACCGACCGCGACGAGACCACCCAGGTCCCGGTCGACGAGCCCACTCCCCCACAACAGCAGGAGCAGCCGGTCGCCGCGGCCCCGGTGAAGACGGAGGAGCAGCCGACTGCTGCCGCGCCGGTGAACGGCGACGAGACCGTCGCGCCGGGTACGGCGGCGGATGACGAGCAGACTGTGGTGGCGGAACAGCCGACGCAAGCAGCTGAGCCGCAGCAGCCGTCGGCCGCCGAGGATGAGCAGCCGACTGTGGCTGCGCCGGTGAAGGCAGCTGAGGACGAGACCGTCGTGGCGGCCGAACAGAAGCCGGGCGCTCAGCAGCCGGCGCCGCAGCAGGAGCCGACGCAGCAGGCGAAGCCGGAGTCGCAGGCGGAGCAGAAGCAGCAGGAGTCGAAGAACTCGGCTCAGGTGGGGCCGGCTGCTCGGGAGCAGGTGGGGCAGCAGTATCGGGAGCGAATGGAGGATCCGGAGGACACTGGGGAGTTGTTCATCAGTGCGTTCGAGAATCCTTCGCAGGTGAGTATTCGGCCCGCCGGAGCGTAGGAGAGGCAGCCGCCGCGATCAGGCCACGTGCATGCGTTGGACCTGGTCGCGGCGGGCATGTTCCGCGAAGGCTTCGTCGTACGCCGCGGTGGCCATCTTCAGCACGTCCGGCGCCATCTGCGCCCGCGGTGAGTCCGTGCTCCACGCCAGCATCAGCCGCCGGTGGATCGGGTCACCGACCAGCGTCCGCGTGGTGACGTCACTCGACAGCATCCGGTACGACGTCGGCGAGATCAGCGCCACGCCCTGACCACTCGTCACGAACCCCATCAGCACCGACGTGTCCACCGAGTGGTGCTCCACCTTCGGCTGGAAGCCGGCCTGCTCACAAGCGGCCCGGAACAGCACGTGGAACCCGCTGTCGTCCGGCGGCTCCCCGATCCACTCCTCCCCGGACAGCGCCGAGAGCTCGATCTCACCGCGGTGCCGCGTCGCCATCGCGAGCGGGTGGCCGGCAGCCATCACGACGTACGCCGACTCGGACTCGACCACCGTGCACGCTTCGACACCGTTCGGCATCCGGAGCTCGAACGCGGGGAACTCCCGCAGCAGCGCGAAGTCGAGCCGCCCGCTCTCCAGCTGCTGCAGCAGCACGCTGGTGGACCACTCGACCTCGATGCTGACCTGCTCGATCTCACCGTGGTCGCGCAGCCGCGAGGCGATGCCGGACATCGGCGCGGTGGGGAAGCCACCGAGCCGTACGGCGCTGGACTCGACCGCCGTCATCGCCGACACGGTCGCGGACAGGTGGTCGACGTCGACCAGGATCGCCCGGGCGCGGTCGACGGCGTACCGGCCGAGCGCGGTCGGGGTGACGCCGGTGCGGGACCGCTCGAACAGCTCACCGCCGAACGCGGCCTCGATCCGCTTGAGCTGCGCGGTCAGGCTCGGCTGGCTGACCTTCAGCCAACGGGCGGCCCGTCCGACGGACCCCGCTTCAGCCACCAGGACCACCACCCGCAGGTGGCGCAGCTCGACGTTCATGCGTTGAGACCGTAGTCCAGGTGCACGCACAGCACACAGTTTCCCAGTGTTGCGGTTTCGTCTCAGCCGGGACCAAACCTGTAACGCCGGCCCCGGCTGTCACGATAGGTCAGGACGACTTGAGTGCTAGTGCCTCTCGGTAGCCGAGGCGGCGGCCGGTTTGGAGCAGGGTGCGCTCGTAGAGCCGGGCGCCGAGGCGGACGATCAGGACCGTGGTGACCAGCAGGAGCGCGATCGCGACCAGCGGCTGCCAGACCGGCACGTTCTCGGTCAGCATCCGGCCGGGCATCGCCATCGACGACGCGATCGGCACGAACGAGGCGATGGTCTTGGCCGACGACCCGGCGAACACCGAGAAGAAGAACGGGATCATCAGGATCATCTGACCCGGCAGCGTGGTCGACCCGAGGTCCTCCTGCCGGGTGGCCAGCGAGCCGGCCACCGCCCACAGCCCGGCCAGGGCGACGAACCCGAGCACGAAGAACACCACGAACCAACCGGCCACCGGCGCGACCACCTTCAGGATGTCGAGCTGGTCGGTCGCCACCAGGCCGATCACCGAGGCGCCGGCGATCACCACGATCTGGGACAGCGCCAGCGCGGTGTTGCCGAGCACCTTGCCCCACAGCAGCGAGCGGATCGGCACAGCGGCGGCCAGGATCTCGACGACCCGGCTCTCCTTCTCCTGGACGACGCTCTGCGCGATCATCATGCCGAACCCGAGCGCGGTCATGTAGAACACCAGCGCGAGGCCGATGTTGACGAAGTCGGCGACCACATCGGGCAGCGGCCCCGGTTTCAGCAGCTCCAGCTGGATCTTCGTCCCAGCGCGCAGCTCAGCGGGCGTCAGACCGGCGCGGGCCGCGTTGGCCTCCATCCCGACGTTCACCGCTGCCTCACGCAGGCCGTTCTCGAGGCTGGAGTCGACCCGGTCCTTGCCGAGTACGACGTACCCGTCGGTGCCAGGCAACAGCGCCGCCTCCGCCTCGCCGTCGATGACGAGCTGCTCCGCTGCTGGGCGATCGGCCGCCCGGGTGACCTCGTAGCCGTCGCCGCCCTTCGTGGTCGACGCCTGCTGGACCACTCGCGCGCCGCCGTCGTCGATCACGGCGATCTTGTCTGGGCCGCCGTTGCCGGCGAGGAGCGCGGGGATGATCACCGCGGCCAGGACCAGCACCAGCATCACCGCGGTCGATCCGAGGAAGGTCTTGTCCCGCAGCTTGGTGGTGATCTCGCGCTCGGCGATCAGCACCCAGGCCCGGTCCAGAGTCCGGTCGTTCATCGGGTCGCCTCCCGGAAGACGTCGCTCAGTGCCACCCGCTCCGGCCCGAACTCCAGGACCGGTCCGCGGCTGATCGCCTGCTGAAGAACGTGCTGTGCCGCCCCGTCGTCCTCGACGTCGAAGAGCGCCGTACCGCCGGCCACGTCGCGCACCTGGACGCCGCGGACGTCGCGCAGCCAGCCGGCGTCGCCGTCGACGACGAGCCGGTAGGTCAGCGACGGCCCGGCGGCCAGCTCGGCAACGGGGCCGGCGGCAACGACCTTGCCGCGGGCCAGGACGACGAGGTCGTCGCACAGCCGCTCGACCAGTTCGAGCTGGTGGCTCGAGAACAGCACCGGCACGTCCGCGGTGACCTCCTCGCGGAGCAGGTCCACCATCGCGTCGACCGCGAGCGGGTCGAGGCCGCTGAACGGCTCGTCCAGGACCAGCGCGATCGGCTCGTGCACCAGCGCCGCGGCGATCTGCACCCGCTGCTGGTTGCCGAGCGACAAGGTCTCCAGTATGTCGGTCGCCCGCTCCCCCAGCCCGAGTCGCTCGAGCAGCTTGTCGGTTCGCTCGGCCGCCCGGTCCAGGTCGAGCCCGTGCAGCCGGCCGAAGAACACCAGCTGGTCGCGGATCTTCATCTTCGGGTACAGCCCGCGCTCCTCCGGCATGTAGCCGAAGTCACGCCGTACCTCGTTGGTCAACGGCTCGTCGCGCCAGTGCACGGTCCCCGCGGTCGCGCCCAGCACGCCGAGGATGATCCGCATCGTCGTCGTCTTACCGGCCCCGTTCGCCCCGACGAACCCGGTCATCCGTCCTGGCACGACGTCGAAACTCACGTCGTCCAGCGCCAGCTGCTCGCCGAATCGCCGGGTCAGCCCAGCCACCCTCAGCATCCGTCACCGTTCCTGTCACCTCGGCCCCTCGGCCAGGCCCACGCCTGACCGCTTCCGCTCGGAAGTAACTCCAAGCTAGTGACCGGGTGCCCTGACACACGTCGGCCCCCAGGGTGATCACGCAGGTCATCCGTACGGCGGACCTGGCCATCACCACGTGGGGGCCGACCGGGGGAGGTCAGGCGGTGGTGTCGCCCTCCATCGTCTCCACGGCGCCGAGCAGGCTGCGCTCGGCGGCCTGCTCGTAGGCGAGCTCCGCCGGGTCGGTCATCCACTCGCTCGGCGGCAGCGCGGCCTGCTCTTCCGGATGGCTGGCCTCGACCATGCTCAGGTCCGCCTCGACCTCGTGCTGGAGCTCGTTGAGGAAGTCACCGCTCATGACGGGTTCCACTCGCCGTAGTGGATCCGGCCGAGGGTCGCCTCGCCGATCGGGACCAGCGAGTCCTCCTTCACCTTGGACCCGAAGTAGGTCCCGTCCGGGTCCGTGATCACCTCACGCTGGTCGCCCAGCTCGGCGAGCGCCTTGCGGAAGAACTCGTCCATCCGGTACCGGTCCGGTCCGGCGATGTCCCGGCGCCCGTTCAGCGGCTCGCCGACGGCGGTCTTGGCGACCTGGTCGGCGACGTCGTCGCCGGCCATCGGCTGCCAGCCCACCGGCGGGATGTGGACGCCGTCCTCCTGCGCCGAGGTGTCCGCGATCGCCTTGACGAACTCGAAGAACTGGGTCGCGTGCACCAGCGAGTACGGGATCCCGGACTCCTTGATCAGCTTCTCCTGCGCCAGCTTGGCGGCGAAGTAGGCGTTCTCCGGCATCCGCTCGGTGCCCACGATCGACAACGCGACGTGGTGGCCCACGCCGGCCTCGGCTTCCGCGGCGAGCAGGTTCGAGGTGGACGTGGTGAAGAAGTCCATCACCGCCTTGGCCTCGAACGACGGCGAGTTGGACAGGTCGACAACCACCGAGGCGCCCGCCAGCGCGTCGGCCAGGCCTTCGCCGGTGAGGGTGTTCACCCCGGTGTTCGGCGCCGCCGCGACGGCCTCGTGCCCGTGGGCCTCGAACCGCCGTATCACCTTCGAACCGATCAGCCCCGTGCCACCGATCACCACGATCTTCACAGCCACTCTCCTGTCCCCCGGCGCCCCGCTGGCGACCGGTCGCCAGCTATGACAAGACAGCCCGCCGGCTTGTGACGGTCACAACCGGCGGGCCTGCGCTGTCTTTGCTCGAGACGGAGAGGACCCAGAACGTTGCCCACTGCACCCAGCCGCTTCCGGATCCGGATGACCGCCCGGCCGATCGACGAACCGCACCGCACCGCCAGCCCGCTGGAACTGCTCTTCGACCTCACCTTCGTGGTCGCGGTCGCCGCCGTGACCGCCGAGTTCGCGCACGGCATCGCCGACGGTCACCCGGCGGTGGTCGAGTTCCTGATGGTGTTCTTCTGCATCTGGTGGGCCTGGATGAACTTCACCTGGTTCGCCTCCTCCTACGACACCGACGACGTGCTCTACCGGCTGCTCACGATGCTGCAGATGGCCGGGGTGCTCGTGCTGGCCGCCGGAGTCCCGGCCGCGATCGCCGAGTCGGACTACCGCGCCGTGCCGTTCGGCTACCTGATCATGCGGATCGGCCTGGCCGCGCTGTGGTTCCGGGCGGGCTACGAAGATCCCGAGCGACGACGTACGGCGTTCCGCTACGGCACCGGGATCCTGGTCCTCAACGCGTGCTGGATCATGACGCTGCTGCTGACCCACATGGCGTTGTGGCTGTTCGTCGTACTGGTCGTGCTGGAGCTCGCCGGACCGCTGTGGGCGGAGCGGCCGCGGGCCACCAACTGGCACCCGCACCACATCGCGGAGCGCTACGGCCTGTTCGTGATCATCCTGCTCGGCGAGAGCGTGCTCGCGGCCAGTCGCGGCGTCCAGAGGGCGCTCGCGGCCGGTGACATCAGCAGTTCGTTCATCCTTGTCGCGGGTGCGGGGCTCGTCCTGCTCTTCGCGCTCTGGTGGCTGTACTTCCTGCACCCCGCCGGCCACGGCCTGAGCAAGCGACGAGCCGCCTCGTACCGGTGGGGCTACGGTCACTTCTTCCTGTTCGCCGCGCTGGCCGCGGTCGGCGCCGGCCTCGAGGTCGCGGTCGAGGAGGCCGCGCACCACTCGACGTCGACGACGGTCGGGTTCGCCGTCGCGATCCCGGTCGCGGTCTACCTGCTCGCCCTCTGGCTGGTGCACGCGCCGATCATCGACCCGCCGGTCACGTCGCCGACCCTGATCCTGAGCAGCGTCGCGCTCGTGCTGCTGCTTCCGCTGGTGCTTCCGCCCGTCGCCGTGGTGGTTGCCGTTGCGGGTGTCGCCGTACTGCTCCTCGCCCTGGTGATGGTCCGAGCGGGTCAGCCGGCGTCGTCGCCCGGGGTCACCAGTCCGCACTCGTAGGCGAAGACGACAGCCTGCACGCGGTCGCGGAGACCGAGCTTGAGCAGGACCCGGGAGACGTGCGTCTTGACCGTGGCCTCGCCGACGTACAACTGGGATGCGATCTCGGTGTTGGTGAGGCCGCGGGCGATCAGGCCGAGCACCTCGCGCTCGCGGTCGGTCAGGTCCTCGAGCAGGTCCGGCCGGTAGACGCGCTCGCCGCCGCCGGTGAACCGCTTGATGACGCGCCGGGTCACCTCGGGCGCGAGCAGCGCGTGGCCGGAGTGCACCACCTGGATCGCGTCGACCAGGTCCTCCGGCGCGGTGTTCTTCAGCAGGAACCCGCTGGCCCCGGCGCCGAGCGACTCGAACAGGTAGTCGTCGCGGTCGAACGTGGTCAGGATGACGACCTTGCCGGCGTCCGCCGCGACGATCCGCTGGGTCGCGGTGATCCCGTCCATCCCGGGCATCTGCACATCCATCAGTACGACGTCCGGCCGCAATGTCAGCGCGAGCTCGATCGCCTTCTCGCCGTCGGAGGCCTCACCGACCACCTCGATGTCCGGCTCGACCGACAGGATCATCCGGAACCCGGCGCGGACCAGGTCCTGGTCGTCCACCAGCAGCACGCGCATCGGGGCGGCGGTCTCAGTCATGCCGGGTTCTCCTCCTTGGCCAACGGGCGGTTCTGCGGGTCGAGCGGGATCCGGACCCGGACCCGGAAACCGCCGACCGGCCGCGGTCCGATCTCGGTCTCGCCACCGAGGAGTCCGACCCTCTCACGGATCCCGACGTGACCGAGCCGGCTGCCGACCGGCGCGTGCTTCGGCCGGCCGTCGTCGATCACCTCCAACTCCACCGAGTCACCGAGATAACGCAGCGTGATGTGCGCGGTCCGGGCGGTCGAGTGCCGCCGTACGTTGGTCAGCGCCTCCTGGGCGATCCGGTAGACCGAGACCGACACCGTCTCCGGCAGCTGGACCGGCGCGCCGATCTGGTGGAACCCGACCGACAGGCCCTCGCCGTTCACGTCCGCGATCAGCGCGGGCAGCCGGTCGGCGCCGGCCTGCGGTTCCTTGGCCGCCGGCGACTCGACGTCGAGGTCGGGGTCGGCCGCGCGGAGCATGCCGAGCAGCTGGCGCATCTCGTTGACCGCCGTACGGCTGGAGTTCTCGATCACGCTGAGCGCGTTCTTGGCCGCGTCCGGGTCGGCGTCCATCACCCGGCGCGCTCCCCCGGCCTGGACGCCGATGCTGCTGATGTGGTGGGCGACGACGTCGTGCAGCTCCCGCGAGATCCGGAGCCGCTCGTCGATCACCGCGCGGCGGGCATTGGCCTCCTGCTGGGAGGCGAGCTCGGCCGCCTGCTGCTCCAGCTCGTACCGCTGCCGCGCCGTCCCCCACGCGGTCCGCCCCCAGAAGTAGGCGCCGAAGAAGTAGAGGACGTTCAGGGCGAGGGTGAGGATCACCCCGGAGACGTACGGCGAGAGCACGCCGTCGTTGACGCCTTTGAAGTCGTCGTTCCGCAGCGCCTGGACGAAGCTGAGCACGAGCCAGCCGAACATCCCGATGAAGACCAGAGCGACCGCGGCCTTCATCAGCCGCCGGTCCCGCGACCAGGCGACGGCCGCATAGATCGCCATGAACTGGGCCGCCTGGGTGACCAGGTTGCTGGCGAACGCGAACGTAGCCCGCTCACCGGCGACCACGAAGAGCACGGACACGATCAGCAGCACCGGGATCGGCCAGCGGCGCCGGAAGCACAGCGGCAGCGCGACGGCGGCACTCAGCACGAACGCCTCGACCCCGCCGATGCCCATGCTGACCGGGTCCGGCGCGACACCGCGGGCCAGCTCGGTCCCGATCACGCCGGCCACCGCCATGCCGAGCCCGAGCAGAACGTCGTACTTCTGCTCCTTGGCCGTCGGCGCCGGCCGCACCCAGCCACGCACGGTCGTCCCGGTCGCCGGCGGCGTCCCCGGCTCGGACACCTTCACCTCGTCGGTGCGACGCTCAGCCGTGGTGGACATAGTGCGTCAGCCTAGCCTCGGACCATCAGATCGACGGGAGGAGACAGACATGAGTGAGCTCGACGACTTCCTGACCCGGACGCTGCCCGGCCTGGTCGAGCGCGAGAGGGCCTGGCACCACGGCGACCTCGAGGCCCGGCTGGGGATGTGGTCGACCCAGGATCCGGTGACCCTGTTCGGCGCGGGCGGGAGATGCGCGAGCGGCGCCGACGAGATCGCCCGGAACTTTCGATGGGCGGTGTCCACGGTCATCCCGTGCCGCTCGTTCAGCTACGAACTCCTTGCGGCAGGCGTGTCCGGTGACCTGGCTTACACGGTCGGCCACGAACACACCTCGTTCGACCCCGGCTCGGCCGAGGACTACACCCTGCGCGTCACGTACATCTACCGTCGCGAGCACGGTGAATGGCGGATCGTCCACCGCCACGGCGACTACCTCCAGGCCGACCACAGCCCGCACGCCGAACCGGCCGGATAGGCCGCGTACCCTGGAGGGCGTGACGATCGCCCCAGAAGGACGGAAACTGCTCAGGCTCGAGGTGCGCAACGCGGAGACCCCGATCGAGCGCAAACCCGAGTGGATCAAGACCCGGGCGAAGATGGGCCCGGAATATCAGGCGCTGCAGAAGCTGGTGAAGTCCGAGCAACTGCACACGGTGTGCCAGGAGGCCGGCTGCCCGAACATCTTCGAGTGCTGGGAGGACCGCGAGGCGACCTTCCTGATCGGCGGCGACCAGTGCACCCGGCGCTGTGACTTCTGCCAGATCGACACCGGCAAGCCCGAGGCGCTGGACCGCGACGAGCCGCGCCGGGTCGCGGAGTCGGTCCGGACCATGGGCCTGCGCTACGCCACCGTGACCGGCGTGGCCCGCGACGACCTCGACGACGGCGGCGCCTGGCTGTACGCCGAGACCATCCGCCAGATCCACGAGCTGAACCCCGGCACCGGGGTGGAGATGCTCGCGCCCGACTTCAACGCCGTCCCCGAGCAGCTGGCCGAGGTGTTCTCCTCGCGGCCGGAGGTGTTCGCGCACAACGTGGAGACGGTGCCGCGGATCTTCCGCCGGATCCGGCCCGGGTTCCGCTACGAGCGCTCGCTGGACGTCATCACCCAGGCCCGCGACTACGGCCTGGTGACCAAGTCGAACCTGATCCTCGGCATGGGCGAGACCCGCGACGAGGTCAGCCAGGCACTGCGCGACCTGCACGCCGCCGGCTGCGAGATCATCACCATCACCCAGTACCTGCGCCCCTCGGTGCGCCACCACCCGGTCGAGCGCTGGGTCAGGCCCGAGGAGTTCGTCGAACTGCAGGCCGAGGCGGAGGCCATCGGTTTCGTCGGCGTCATGTCCGGTCCGCTCGTGCGTTCGTCGTACCGGGCCGGTCGGCTGTACCGTCAGGCTGTGGAGTCGCGGATGAGCTCCGCGGCCCAGAATGCCGCACCGAACGCTTAAAACAGGGATCCGGGAGAGATGGCCAAGAACGACGCGCCCGCCGAGAAGACCAGCCGGCTCAAGCAGATCCGGTCGGCGTACCAGCTGACCAAGAAGTCCGACCCGAAGATCGGACTGGTGCTCGCCGGGATCTTCCTCGGCATCGTCGCCGTGTTCGTGGCGCTCGCCGTCTTCGTCGGGCCGCTGCTGGTCTGGCTGCCGCTGGGGGTCGCGCTCGCGTTCCTGGCCACCACGATCATCTTCGGCCGCCGGGTCGAGAAGGCGGCGTACAGCCAGATCGAGGGCCAGGCCGGCGCGGCCGCGTCCGCGCTGCAGACGCTGCGCCGCGGCTGGAACGTGACGCCCGCGGTCGCGGTCACCAAGAACGCCGACATCGTGCACCGCGTGGTCGGCCGGCCGGGCATCGTGCTGGTCGGCGAGGGCCAGGCGAGCCGGGTGAAGAACCTGCTACAGGCCGAGGGCAAGAAGCACGCCCGGGTGGCCGGCGGCGCGCCGGTGATCCAGATCGTGGCCGGTCAGGGCGAGGACGAGATCGACATCCGCAAGCTGACCAAGCACGTGATGAAGCTGCCGGCCGCGCTGCAGCCGTCGGAGATCACCGACCTGCTGCAGCGGCTCAAGGCGCTGGACGCCGTCCGCCCGCAGGTGCCGATGCCGAAGGGCCCGGTTCCGACCAGCCTGAAGGGCGCCCGCCAGGCGATGAAGGGGCGCTGAACCGGCGCTGACGAGGGGCCGGGGGGCTCTCTCTGGGTGAGATGCCGGTAACTCGGCAGCCGCTCAGCAGTTGATCTGTCGTGACGTGGCACGAGTGTGCCTTCGTGTTGCGCTGTGGGGTGGCTGGTTGGCCTTAAGGTGCGACCAGGACGGATCGAGGACACGAGGTTGACGACCATGACGGATCTCCTGCCGGCGGCTGTGCACCAGCCGGCGACCGAGACGTGGCCCACACTGGCCCGCCCGCGGTCGAACCCGGTCCGCCGGGCCGGAGCGGCGGCCGCGATCCGGATGATCGCGAAGGACCTGCCGGCCACGATCCACCTGGACAGCAACCGCTCGTACGGACTGGGCGGCCCGGCGATGCGCGTGCACCGGACGTCGGCGTTCCTGGACCGGCTCGGGCACGACGCCGGGTCCGGGTTCGGTGAGGCCTACCTGGCCGGCGACTGGGACCCCGAGCCGGGGACCGACCTGGCCGACCTGCTGGTCCCGTTCGCGGAGCGGTTCAGCAACGAGGAGACCCGGCACCTGCTGCCGAAGTGGGCCCAGTCGCTGCGCTGGCTGGTCACCCGGTCCCAGCCCGGCGACCAGGAGAACGACCGGGCCGGCGCCCGGCAGAACGTCAGCCGGCACTATGACCTGAGCAACGCGATGTTCTCCGAGTTCCTCGACCCGACCCTGACCTACTCGGCGGCGTACTTCGGCAACCCGGGCCTCGGCACGTCCGCGGCCGATCTCGCGACGGCGTCGTACGACGAGCTCACCCAGGCGCAACTGCACAAGCTGGACGCGATCCTCGACGCCGCCGGAGTGGTGTCCGGGTCCCGGGTGCTCGACATCGGCTGCGGCTGGGCGAGTCTCGCGATCCGCGCCGCCCAGCGCGGCGCCTGGGTGACGGCGATCACCATCGCTTCACAGCAGGCGTTGCTGGCGCAGCGCAAGATCGCCGAGGCCGGGGTCGGCGACCGGGTGCAGGTCGCGCTGCGTGACTACCGCGACCAGATCGGCGAGTTCGACGCCGTCCTGAGCGTGGAGATGATCGAGGCGGTCGGCGAGAAGTACTGGCCGGTCTACTTCGACGCGATCGAGCGCCGGCTGGCGCCCGGCGGGGTGGCCGTGGTGCAGGCGATCGTGATGCCGCACGAGCGGATGCTGGCCACCCGGAACACCTTCACCTGGGTGCAGAAGTACATCTTCCCCGGCGGCCTGATCCCGTCGATCAAGGTGATCGAGGACGTCACCGCCCAGCACACCGGGCTCCGCCCCCAGGTGCTCCGGCACCTGGGCGCCGACTACGCCCGGACGCTGCGGATCTGGCGGAACCGGTTCATCGAGCGCTGGCCGGAGATCGCCCGGCTCGGGTTCGACGACACGTTCCGGCGGATGTGGGAGTTCTACCTGGCGTACTCCGAGGCCGGCTTCCGCACCGGGTACCTCGACGACGTGCAGCTCCGGCTGACCAGGCGCTGAGTCCTACCGCCGTACGACGACAGTGCTGGCAGCGCGGTCGTGGAGGCCGCGGCGGTCGCGGTCGTAGACGACGGCGGGGATGAGCAGGCAGAGCAGGAAGGCGCGGATCAGCCCAGCCACGAGCCCGGGCGGCCCGGGGTGGGTCTTGTTGCCGCGGACCGGCGCGACCCGGATGCCGCAGATCCGGTGCCCGATCGTGTAGCCGAGCAGGCCGGACAGAATCGCGGTCATCGCGAAGAACGTGAGCAGGTGCGAGGTGTTGTAGTCGTTGCCGCCCGCCCACATCGGCTTGGACGTGATCGCGGACGCGACCAGCCCGGCGATCAGCCAGTCCACGAACAGCGCGAGCACCCGGCGGCCCCAGCCCGCGACCGCGCCCGGGCCGTCCTCGGGCAGGCCCAGGCGGTTGCCCGGAAACCGGAATTCTTCGGTGGGTCCTGTGCCGGGCTGCGCGGATGGTGCCATGATGGCTAGCCTACGGACACGTCCGGGCACCGGTCACAGCGGACCGGGATATCTCAGGGCGTAACCGCCGTACACCAGTGGGTCAGCGCGGACACGCTGGGCGTAACATCCGCGAAACATCAGGGTCACCGCCGGGAAACCGGGGGGCCCTACGTTCAGATGCAATCTCTGAGCCACCCCGAGGAGTACGAATGTTTTCCAGCGCTGAGGAGCTGCTCGCCTACGTCAAGGACGAGGGCGTCGAGATCGTCGACGTCCGGTTCTGCGACCTGCCGGGCATCATGCAGCACTTCACCGTCCCGGTGTCGTCGTTCGGTCCCGAGGTCTTCGAGGAGGGCCTGGCGTTCGACGGTTCGTCCGTGCGCGGTTTCCAGCAGATCCACGAGTCGGACATGATGCTGCTGCCCGACCCGACCAGCGCGTTCATCGACGAGTACCGCGGCACCAAGACGCTGGCGATCAACTTCTTCGTGCACGACCCGCTGACCGGCGAGGCGTACAGCCGGGACCCGCGCAACATCGCCCGCAAGGCGCAGGAGTACCTGAAGTCGACCGGTATCGCGGACACCGCGTTCTTCGCGCCCGAGGCCGAGTTCTACATGTTCGACGACGTCCGGTTCGAGACGAAGCAGAACACCGGGTACTACTCGATCGACTCGATCGCCGGCGCCTGGAACACCGGCCGGGTCGAGGACGGCGGCAACCGCGGCTACAAGGTCCGCTACAAGGGTGGCTACTTCCCGGTCGCGCCGACCGACCACTTCGGCGACCTGCGCGACGACATCACGCTGGCCCTGGAGCGGTCCGGCCTGATCGTCGAGCGCGCCCACCACGAGGTCGGCACCGCGGGCCAGGCGGAGATCAACTTCCGCTTCGACGAGCTGCTGAAGTCCGCCGACAACGTGATGAAGTTCAAGTACATCGTCAAGAACACCGCCTGGGCGGCCGGCAAGACCGCGACCTTCATGCCGAAGCCGATCTTCGGTGACAACGGCTCCGGCATGCACTGCCACCAGTCGCTGTGGAACGGCGGCGACCCGCTGTTCTACGACGAGTCCGGGTACGGCGGCCTGTCCGACATCGCCCGCTGGTACATCGGCGGCCTGCTCAAGCACGCCCCGTCGCTGCTGGCCTTCACCAACCCGACGGTGAACTCCTACCACCGCCTGGTGCCGGGCTTCGAGGCGCCGGTCAACCTGGTGTACTCGCAGCGCAACCGCTCGGCCTGCATCCGGATCCCGATCACCGGGTCGAACCCGAAGGCGAAGCGGATCGAGTTCCGCTGCCCCGACCCGTCGGCGAACCCGTACCTGGCCTTCTCGGCCCAGCTGCTGGCCGGCCTGGACGGCGTCCGCAACAAGATCGAGCCGGTCGACCCGGTCGACAAGGACCTCTACGAGCTGCCGCCGGAGGAGCACGCGGGCATCCCGCAGGTGCCGACCTCGCTGCCGGCCGTGATCGACTCCCTCGAGGCCGACCACGACTTCCTGCTCGAGGGTGGCGTCTTCACCGAGGACCTGATCGAGACCTGGATCGACCTCAAGCGCGAGCAGGAGATCGCCCCGATCCAGCTCCGCCCGCACCCGCACGAGTTCGAGCTCTACTACGACGTCTGAGTTTCTCCGCACCAAACGGCCGGCCCGGAACGCGAGTCCCGGGCCGGCCGTCTTTTGGTGGTGTCAGCCGGTGTAGGTCGCGGTGACGTGGTAGACGCGGCCGCCCCAGCCGTCGTTGGGGAACGAGTCGGCGATGCGGACGTAGCCGGTCTTGTCCGGGCCGAGGTACGGCGTGAGGTCGTACGTCCGGGCCGCCTTGTTCTGGCCGTCGTGGATCTGCTGGGTCTCGATCCCGACCGTGGTCCACTGCTGCCCGTCGCCGCTGGCCTGGACGACGTACTCGTTGTCGATCGTCAGCGTCACCGAGGCCGACGTGGTGTCGGACGGGAACGGGAAGCGGTAGACGAAGTACGAGTTGCCGTCGGCGAAGCGGTTCTGGACTCCGTTGCTCTGGGAGCCGTCCGCGTCCCACAGCCACGGGTTCTCGGCCGCCGTACCGGTGTCGAAGTCCACGGTGTGCGCCACCAGGATCTCGGCCTGCGTGGTGAACGACAGCAACGGACCGGACGTCGCGGTCACGGTCACCTGGTAGCGGCCGTCCGGCGTACCGGCGGGAATCGCCACGTCCAGGTCAACCGCCGCCCGAGCGGGTACGGCGTTCCCCTTCGGCCGGAGCGTCACGGTCTTCCGGCTCGGCGTCACTGTCCACCCGGCGGGACCCGAGGCGCGCACGTCGGCCGTGATCGTCTGTCCCGCCGGCGCGGTGGCCTGGAGTCCGGCCTCGAGTTCGACATGCGTCGCACTGCCCGTCGCGGGCATCACCACCGGCTGGGCCGGCGTCACGGTCGCCGACAGGGAATGCGTCGGCGCCGGCTTCGGTACGGCGGCGATCAGGGCGCTGAGCGCACTGGCCTGAGTACGCCAGTCGAAGACGTTCGGGCTGCCTCCTGCCCATCGCAGGCCCAGCCGGCCGGCCGCATCGCGGTCGTTGTCCCAGACGGAGGCGGCCTGCTCGGCGAGGAACGCGCCGTACCGGGCGTCGTGGGTGGTGTCGGTGAGATCCATCCAGTAGCGCAGGAAGATGCCCTTGAACTGCTTCTGGTTGTCGTCGCAGGACCGGCCCGGCGCCTCGCAGGACTCGGTCAGGACGCCGTTCGAGGCCAGTCCCCCGGCGCCGATCGCCGAATCGGCCAGCCGCCGTACCGTCGTCAGCAGCTGCGGGTTGCGGGTCGCTCGGTAGAGCTCGAGACCGGCTCCGATCGCCAGGCCCTGGTTGTAGGTCCACACCGTGTCGTTGTTGCTCTGGCACGTGCCGGTGTTCAGGCCGTCGTTCACCAGACCGGCAGAGTTGATCATGCCGCTGCCGGTGAACCAGTTCCACCCTTCCTGCGCGCGGCCGAGCCAGTGCCGGTCACCCGGGATCCGGTTGTGCAGCTCGGCGGTGAGCCGGATCCAGAGCCCGTTGGTGACGGCGTTCTTGTACGTCCGCTCGGCGTCCCACCAGACACCGCCCCCACAGGTGTCGTCCCAGTAGTCCTCGACGTACTCCGCGATCGTGACCGCCATGTCGAGGTACTTGGGGTTCTTGGTGAGGTCGTAGGTCTGGATCCAGGTCAGCGCCCACCACTCGGAGTCGTCGATGGCGCGGCTGGTGAAGTTGCCGAGCAGCGGATCACCCGACAGGTAGCCGGCCGGGAACACGCCCTTGTCCTTCTCGAACGTGTTGTCCAGCTGCTGCAGGTACCGGCGATCGCCGGTGCGCTGCATGTAGTCGCCGATCGTCTGCAACGCGACGGCGGAGTTCCACCAGCTGGACGGGAACCATGCCTTCACCGGCTCGTACGAGCTCATCAGTACGTCGGCTGCGACCCGGGCCCGTGCCGTGGCCGTCGGGCCGCCGGCACCTACCCCTGCATCGGCTCCGGCGGCCGGTGGCGACACCAGCCCGACGGTCAGCGCGACCGCGCCGGCCAGGAATGCGCACAGAACGCGCGAACGACTCATGATCGGATCTCCTCGAGTGCTTCAGGGCGGCTCGGCTGACCGAGGTTGGAAACGTTTCATCGGATCTCGCGGCAGTATCGTCGTCGTACCAGACAACGATGTCAATGGCGCGCGGCGACCCGGCCGGACTCGACGGCCGCGGCGAGCGCCGCGCGATCGCGCTCGTTCTGGTCCGCGTACGTCGCGGCGAAGCCGGCGACCGCCTCGTCGAGGCGGTCGGACTTGCCCAGGTACCCCGCGATCGCGAAGCGGTCCCCGGAGCGAGCATGGGCCCGGGCCAGCGTCCAGCCACAAAGGCGGGCATACAGCTCCATGCCTTCGGGGTTCATGTTCTCGACGTCGACGGAGAGCTTCCAGTCCCGGAGTTGGCGGACGTAGTAGTCCTGCACGCCGTCCGCGGCCTCGGCGCGCAGCCACCCGAGGAAGATGTCGCTGGCGGCCTGCATCAGGCGCTGACCGGCCACCACGCGCTCGCCCTGATGGCCGTGCTCCGAGGGACCGGCGTACTCGCTCAGGACCGAAGGTCCAGCCTGTTTCGCCTGCAGGACAAGGAATTCGTCCTCGATCGTCGACGCCATCAGCAGGATCCACGCCCGGGTGCCGACGCTGCCGACACCGACCACTTTGTGCCCGACGTCGACGAGCCGGAAGTGATCGAGCAGCCGCCGTCGATCCGCCTGCAGCGTGTCGCGATAGTCCGCGACCAGCTGCCGCAGCTGGTCGAGTACGTCGGCCAGCCGCGCGTACCAGACAGCGAGGATCGGCTGAGCCGCGAACCCGCGGATCGCCTCGCGATAGCTCCGCACCGCCTTCCCGCGGGCTGCCCGCTCCGCGGCACTCCCCTGCTCAGCAACCATGAGGCCAGCGTCCACCCACCACCGCCGCCGGTTTCACCAGACCACGGCTAGACCTCTCGGGCGAGCCACTTGTGCTCGATCTCGCGTGGGAGGTCGACGTCGTGCTGGCGGGCGAGCAGGAGGAGTTGGCAGAAGACGTCGGCGAACTCCTGGTGGAAGGTCGCGCGGATCTGGTCGGCGGTCTGGCCCTTCGCCCGGGCGCGACCGGTGTGCTGGAGGTACGCCTGCGTCAGCTCCCCCATCTCCTCCTGCAGCTTCAGCAGGAACCAGTCCGGATCCCGCTCGAAGCCAAGCACCTCGCCGTACCGCACCGACAACTTCTCCAACCGCTCCGACAACTCCGCAATATCCACCCGCCTACCCAACCACCACGCACCGACACAGAATGAGCGGATGGACGCGGTCGAGTGGTTGCTGGAGTCCGCGGAGCCGGCGGTGCGAGGCATCGCTCGGCGGGAGCTCGTGGGCGAGCCGCATGGCGAGGATGTGCTGAGTGGGGCCAAGGTGACGGCCCTGCTGACCGACGCCTGCGGGAATGGGCGGGCGTACAACAAGTGGACCGGGGCGCACTGGCGGATTGTGTCGCTGGTGGAGTTGGAGGTGCCACCCGGGGAACCGCGCGCCGTGGCTGCGGCGGAGTACGACCTGGCCGAGCGGACCCGGGCGCTGCGGTACGGCGTGACTGTCGTGGACGGACTCGTACGGCGGTGTGGCTCGATCGAAGGGAATACGCTCGGAGCCTGCAGCCGGCTGGGGATGGCCGGCGATCCGCGAGTTCAGCAACTGGCCGAGGGGTTGCTGGAGTGGCAGTGGCCGGACGGCGGGTGGAACTGCGACCGCAAGGCGTCAGGTCGGCGCTCGTCGTTTCACGAGACGCTTGCGGCCGCGTGGGGGCTGCATGAGTACCACCGCGCGACCGGCGACACCGCTGCGCGTGACGGCGCCGTACGGGCCGGGGAGTTGTTTCTGGAGCACCGGGTGTTTCGCAGCCTGTCGACCGGCGAGGTCATCGACAAGAGGTGGTTGCAGCCGAGCTATCCGGCGTACTGGCACTACGACATCCTGCAGGCGTTGCTGGTGTTGTCGCGGCTCGGGATGATCGCCGACGAGCGGGCCGGTGACGCGCTCGACGAACTGGAAGGGCAGCGGCACGCGGATGGTCGGTGGTACGCCGGGCGGCAGTGGTGGAACCCGCCGGGCAGCGCCCGGTTGCCCGAGGTCGTCGACTGGGGGCGGAGCGGGCCGAACGAGATGATCACCCTCAACGCCCTGCGAGTGCTCGCGGCCGCAGGGCGCTGACGGTGAGGCCGTCTATTGCTGCGGCGCCGGGTTGGGCTCTGGGTTGGCGCCGGCCTCCGGCTGGCCGTCCGTCGAGGGGTGGCCGTCCGTCGAGGGCTGGCCGTCCGGGGCGGTCTCGGCTTCCGGGGCGGTGTCGACGGTGGGCATGGGATCGGGCTCGGGCAGGAGGAGGTAGGGCTCGGTGCCGGGCTCGGGTTCCGGTTCTGGGTCCGGGGCGGGCTTCGGGTCGCTGACCAGGTTGTCCGGCGCGGTGGCCCAGACGGCGGCCGCGGCGCGCTGGGCGTCGGCGGCGTCGGTCTGGCGCTCGTAGTTCTTGATGTCGAGCGCGTACGCCTTCACCACCGCCGACAGGTCCTTGCGCAGCTGGCGGTGCACCCAGAGCGCGTAGGCCTGGCTGCGGGCCTCGATGAAGTTCTTCAGTTCCTGCATCTGGGCGGGGGTCATGTCGTCCTCCGAGGAAGTCGGGGTGAAGTCGCCGCGGGCGATCGCGGCGCGGGCGGCCGGGCCGGGGCAGTCGGTGCCGTCCGGCCGGACCGCGGAGTGCGGCCGGATCGCGGTGCCGCCGGGAAAGATCCGGCGGAAGTCGGCGATCACCCCGCGGGTGGTCGCCTTCATCGCGGCGGTCGGCTGCTCGCCGGTGACCAGGATCAGCAGCACCGCGCCGTACCGCTCGTTCAGATCATTGTTGCCATTGGCACCGGACTGGACGCGCAGCCCGCGCAGCGTCCAGGCGCGGCCGGCCTGGTCGACCGCGACCTGGTACGCGATGTCCGACCAGCCCCGGCTGTCCATGTGGTAGTTCTGCCAGCCGCGGAGCGCGGACGCGACCGCCGCCTTGCTGTGGATGCCGGTGGTGGTCCCGGTTCCGGGCCAGTGGATCACCGCGCCCTGGACCCGCGAGACCGTCAGGTTCCCGGGGCCGCCGTTCGGCGGCCGCGCGTTCCAGGCGGACCGCGGTAAGTATTCGACCATCAGTGCTCCCTCACTTGCCTCACTGAGCACCCCTACCCGCCACTGGCGCTCGGTAATCAACCGATCACAATCGGCATGCGATCGTCAAGTGATTCACACCGGCCTGGCACACCGGGTCCATCCCATCAGCCCAAGGGGGCAGTCCTCAGTTCCGGAGCAGTGGGAGGAGCTGGTCGCCGACGCGGACGATCTCCTCGCGGTACGGCGTGTCGGAGAGGACGAAGTGGGTGATGCCGAGGTCCTGGTACTTGCGAAGCGACTTGGCGACGTCTTCCGCCGAGCCGACCAGCCAGGTCGTGCCGGCGCCACCGCCGCCGTACTTGCCGGGCGCGGTGTAGAGGTTGTCGTCGAGGACCTCGCCGCGCTCGGCCAGGTCGAGCAACCGCTGCTGGCCGACCGCCTTGAACCAGCGCCGGTCGCGCGGGGTGGCGCCGTGGGCCTCCGCCATCTTCGCGACCTTCGCCTCCGCATCAGCCCAGGCCTCCTCGGTCGTGTCGCGAACGAGCGTGGTGATCCGCAACCCGAACTCGAGCGGCGCGTGCTCACGCCCGAACTTGGACTCCAGCGCCCGCAGCTTGCTGATCCGCTCGGCGACCCCGTCCAGCGGCTCACCCCAGAACAGCTGCACGTCCGCCTCGGTCGCCGCGACCCGCTGGGCGGCGTCGGACGCACCGCCGAAGTACAGCCGCGGGTGCGCCCTTCCTTCGCGTACGACGGGACGCGTCGCGACCGTGGATCCGCTGACCGAGAAGTGCTCGCCGGCGAACGTCACGTCCTCCTCGGTCCACAACCGCCGTACCAGCTGGAGGAACTCCTTGGTCCGCGCGTACCGCTGCGCCTGATCGCCCTCGGAGTCGCCGTACGCGGCCAGGTTGTCCTGCCCGGACACGATGTTGACCAGCACCCGCCCGCCGGACAGCTGGTCGAGCGTCGACGCGGCCGACGCGAAGTGCGCCGGCTGCCAGTACCCCGGCCGGATCGCGATCAGCGGCTGGAAGGACGTCGTACGCGCGGCCAGCGCCGAAGCCACCGTGAACGTGTCCGGCCGCCCCCAGCCCGTCCCGAGCAGCGCCCCGCCCCACCCGTGGTCCTCGGTCAGCCGAGCCAGCTCCGTCAACCGCTCAAGACTGTTGTGCCCCTCCACGGCATCGTCCCCGCGATGCCCGGGATCGACCTGATTCGGGATGTACCACAGCGTCTCGACACTCATCAGAACCCTCCAGGCAGACGACCGACCCAAAGGACTGTATTCCACCTGATCTACTACAGATTGGCCGTCTCACCGACCGGATGGCCTAGTCCGTCTTGGGGCGGACGGCGAACATCACCACGAGGACGAAGGTGGGGATGGCCAGGATCCAGGTGGAGCTGAGGTCGAAGAGGGTGGGGGCCAGGCAGAGGAGCAGGAGGTCGAAGCCCCGGATCGGCTGGGAGAACATGCCGGGTGGGATGGCGCCCATCGGGGAGGCGACCAGCGGGCCTGCGTACGACGGCGGGCGGGCCGAGGCCTGGCGGACGGCGCCGGAGATGACGCCGGCGGAAACCGCGAACGCCACCGGACCACTGCCCAGGGCAGGGAGGGCCAGCAACGCCCACAGCGCGGCGAACAGGCCAGGGACGACGGCCATGAGGACGCGAAGCTCGCGGAGGTCCATGGCGAGCGCCCGCGCCAGCCCGGTCGAGCGGCACACCGAGCGCAACCCGTCCATCATCGGGCGTACGGCGACGAACCCGGCGAACCCGGCGGCGATCGGCACGACCCCGTCGAACCCGGTGCCCGCCACGGCGTACGGGACGACGAGCAGGGCGAACGCGATCACCAGCCGCCGCGGCCAGCGCAGGATCCGCAGGAACTCCCGGTAGACCAGCGCTCCGCCACGCGACCCGCGACCCCGCCGCGACCGCACGCGTCCCTTCAGCCGCCAGTGCCGCCCGGCGACCACGTCGGCCAGCATGCTGATGTCGAGGCTGCTGGCCGCACCGGCCAGTCCGGCGAGCAGCTCGCCACCCGCGATCACGCTGGTCCGGCTGAGCTTGTCGAGCGTCTGCGCCGTGACGACGACCAGCACCACGGTGAGGATCACCGCGACCACGAAGACGAGCAGCAGGTGGGTCTCCGCAGTAGTCAGCAGCGGAGGCTCTGTATAGGGCCCGATGGTCGAGAAGCCGACGAACTCCGCGCTCAGCGTGGTCTGCTGCGGCTCTTGAACAGCCAGCAACAGTGCTGGAACCACCGCGGCGACGAGCAGCACGTCCGCGACCCGCAGCGCCCATCGGGACCGCCGCGCCGTCTGCTGCACCCAGACCGCCACACATGCGGTGCAGACCAGCAGCGCCGCGATCACGAGCGATGCCGACACCACCTCCGTCCACATCGACCCCAGCAACGCCCACACCAGCGCCGACGCCAGGAACCCCGCCACCGCAACCACCGCGATGACCACCCAGTACGCCGGACGCAGCAAGCCGGACCGGTTCACCGGCGACGCAAGCAGCCAGAAGCCGCCGGCCCGGGACGCCGACACCGGCCCCACACTCAGCGACACCCGCAGCGTGGTTGCCACCAGCAACGGCAGCACGATCCACGGCATCCAGAACGTCAGCTCGGCGCAGGACCATGCCCTGCACTGCGCGGCGTTCTCGTTCAGCTGCCGTACGACGTTCCCGCCGGACGCACCCGCCATCGCCAGCGTGAAGAGAACCAGGTAGACGTCCTCGAAGACCTGCCAGAACGACCGGTCCGCCCGGCGCCGCCGGGTCTTGCGCATCCACGACCGCAGCGAGCGCGGCGACGGGATCGCGCCGAAGTCGGCCGGGTCGAAGACAACCGGCCCGTCTGCAGAGCTCATGGCAGCGGAGTCAGCGTGACGACGGAGTCCGCGACGGCTTCGACCAGCGCCGGGTCGTGGCTGGCGAACAGGATCGACGTGCCGGACTTCTTCTCCTCGATGAGCCGGTTCGACAACCACTGCACGCCGTCGGTGTCCAGCCGAGCCTCCGGCTCGTCGAGGACCATCAGTTTGCGCGGCCGGACCAGCGCCGTCGCCAGCGCGAGGCGACGGCGCTGACCCGAGGACAGCGATCCGGGCAACTGGTCGGCGGCCGGCAGCAGGCCGATGTCGTCGAGCGTGGTGTCGACCAGGTCCTCCGGCGACGGGTTGCCGTGCGCCCGCGCGAGCAGGTCGAGGTGTTCGGCCGCGGTCAGGTCCGGGAAGAAGTCGAGGTCGTCCAGCAGCGTGGCGACGTCCCGCCGTACGGCGTCCGCGCGCTCGTCGATCGGGAGACCGTCGAGCAGGATCGTGCCCGCCGCCGGTTCGGCCGAGCCGACGATGCACTTGAGCACCGTGGTCTTGCCGGCGCCGTTCGGGCCGACCAGCGCGATCGCCTGACCGGCCGAGAGCGTGAAGGTCAGGCCCTCGATCACCGGCCGGTCGCCGTACTTGTGCTGCAACTCCTTGACGCTCAACCGCGCCGCGGCGTTGCTCACTTCTTGCGGACCAGCGTGAGCCCGTCGCCGATGCCGAGGATGACCACGTCGACCCGGTCGTCCTTGGCGATGTGGGCGTTGAACTCCTTGCGGTCGACCGGGTCGTCCGAGTGCTGCCCGACCACGTGACCGCGGGCCAGCGTGTTGTCGAACAGCATCAGCCCGTTCGGCCGGACCAGCTCGACCAGGCGCTCGAAGTAGTCGATGTACCCGGGCTTGTCGGCGTCCACGAAGGCCAGGTCGAACGAGCCGTCCAGCTCGGCCGCGGACTGGTGCGCGTCGCCGATCCGCAGGTCGATCTTGTCCGCGACCCCGGCCCGCTCCCAGTAGCGCCGCCCGATCGAGGTCCACTCGTCGCTGACGTCCAGGCAGATCAGTTGCCCGTCGTCCGGCAGCCCGCGGGAGATGGCCAGCGCGGAGAACCCGGTGAAGGTGCCGATCTCGACTGCCCGGCGGGCGGAGATCAGCCGGGTCAGCGTGGTCAGCAGCGCCGCCTGGTCGGCGGTGGTGAGCATGCCGGAGACCTCGCCGAGCTGCCGGGTCTCGGCCACCAGGTCGGCGGCGATCTCGTCCAGCGGCATCCCGTGGGCGACCATGTAGTCGTGTAGCTCGTCGGTCACCAGAACCTGATTACCCATCGAAATCCTGCCTTCGGTGTATTAGATCGGTCGCCTGTAGTCTCTATGGGTTGCCGAAACGCCGCGCACCCACCCCACCGAGGAGCACCCCGTATGCGCATCGCCGTCGCCGGTTCGATCGCGACCGACATCCTGATGACGTTCCCGGGCCGGTTCAAGGACCAGTTCCTCGAGGAGCAGATGCACAAGGTCTCCCTGTCGTTCCTGGTGGACGAGCTGGTCGTCCACCGCGGCGGCGTGGGCGCGAACATCTGCTACGGGATGGCCCAGCTCGGCCAGCCGTCGCTGCTGGTCGGCTCGGTCGGCGCCGACTTCGCCGAGTACGGCGCGGCGCTCACCGAGGCCGGTGTGGACGTGTCCCACGTCCGCGTCTGCGAGAACGTGCACACCGCCCGGTTCACCTGTACGACGGACCTGGACGCGAACCAGATCGCCTCCTTCTACACCGGCGCGATGGCCGAGGCGCGCGAGCTCGACCTCGGCGCGATCCACGCGGCCGTCGGCGGGATCGACCTGGTCCTGATCGGCGCGGACGACCCGGAAGGCATGCTCAAGCACACCACGCTGGCCAAGGAGAACGGGATCGCGATCGCCGCGGACCCGTCGCAGCAGCTGGCCCGCATGGAGGGCGACGACATCAAGCGGCTCATCGACGGCGCGGAGTACCTGTTCAGCAACGAGTACGAGTCCGGCCTGATGGCGCAGAAGACCGGCTGGAGCCACGACGAGATCCTCGAGCGGGTCGGCGTCCGCGTCACCACCCACGGCGGCGACGGCGTGGTGATCGAGAACACCGGCGGCATCCTGGCCAAGGTCCCGGCCGTCCCGACCCCGGGCCTGGTGGACCCCACCGGTGGCGGTGACGCGTTCCGGGCCGGCTACCTCACCGGCCGTGCCGCGGGCCTGGACCACGAGGCCGCCGCGCAGGTCGGCTGCACGCTGGCCACCACGGTCCTCGAGACGGTCGGCACCCAGGAGTACACCCTGGACCGGCCGAGCTTCCTGGAGCGCCTCGCCACCGCGTACGGCGCTCCGGCCGCGGCCGCCACCGCGGCGGCGCTCAAGCTGTCTTGAGCACGTCGACGGTGAAGGTCGCCTGCTTGCTGTTCGCCAGGCCGACCCTGATCCGGTAGCTGCCGAGCTTCGCGGACTTCTTCGGTCCGAGCGTCACGGTCTTCGCGCCGTAGTAGAAGCGCACGCTGCTCTTCCGGCGCTCATACCCGATCAGCTCGCCGCCCCCACAGCGGAAGCCTTGATCGCTGATGAAGATGTTGCTGCCGGACAACGTGAACCGGCCGTTCTTGAACGACCCCGAGCAGTCGGGCATCGGGACCGGCGCCTTCGTCGGAGTCGGCTTGGGTTTCGGCGTCGGGGTGGGCGTCGGCGCCGAAGTCGGGGGTGGGGAAGGCGCGGGCGTCGGGGTCGACGACTCCACGGCCGGACCGGCCTGGGACGGCTCGTTCTGACCGCCACACCCTGCCAGGACGAGCGCTACCAGGACGACAGCTGACCACCGCGCGTAACTCATACGAGCAGACTGCCGCGTAGCGCCGTACCTATCTCCTTACTGTCCGCATGCTGCCATCAGCGGGCCCACAGGCCGCGCACGTGGCCGATGTGGCGGCGCATGAGCTGCTCGGCGCCCCCGCCGTCGCGGGCCTCGACCAGGTCCATCAGCTCGTGGTGCTCGGCCGCCGACTGGACCAGGCGGCCGCTCTCGACCAGGGGCGTGAGCCCGAGCAGGCGGGTCTGGGAGCGCAGGTCCGACACGACGTCGACCAGCTTCTGGTTGCCGGAGTACGCGAGCAGGGTGACGTGGAAGACCCGGTCCGCCTCGATGTAGGCGATCAGGTCCCCCGCCTCGGCCGCGACCACGATCGCCTCGGCCAGCTCCCGCAACCGTGGGAAATCCGCCTCCGGGATCACCGGTACGACGTCCCGGATCGTCGGCGGCTCGATCAGCTGCCGCAGCGACGCCAGGTTGTCCAGGTCCGCGTCGGACACCTCGGTGACCCGGAAGCCCTTGTTCCGCAGCGAGGTCACCAGGCCCTCGCGGACCAGGTCCAGCATCGCCTCGCGCACCGGCGTCGCGGACACCCCGAACCGCGCGCCAAGCATCGGCGCCGAGTACACCTCCCCCGGCACCAGCTCGCCGGAGATCACCGCGGCCCGCAGCGCGTTCGCCACGCTGTCGCGCAGGTTCTCCCGCTGCGCCAGCCGCCGCACACTCGGCAACGGCCCGATCGAGTCGGCCGACATCCGCTCACCTCCCTCGCCCGCATCGTCGGCCCCATTCTGAAGCACCGAGCCTCGAACGGGCCGCTCAACCCGCCCGGACGCCGCCGCCCACCGAACGCACCAACTCGGTCAAGCGGTTGAACACCCGCTCGGCAGACAGCCCGTCGTGCTCGTACTCGTTGGTCACCCAGGCCTGCAGGTTCCCCACCCGCGAGGCGGTGTCCAGCTGCAGCCCGGAGTCGACGTACATGTCGTCGAAGTACACCGCGGCCGCCACCGGCACGTCGTTCGCCGCCAGCCGGTCCAGGTCGTACAGCGGCGACCACTGCGGACGCGACGCGAGCGCCTCGACCGCCGCCTGGAAGGGCCGCAGGATCCGGATCTCCTCGAACATCCAGGGGTACATCATCTCGCCGGTGAACAGCAGCGGCCGGGCGTCCTCCGCGAACTCCGGGTGCAGCGCCCGCTCCGCCTCGGCCGCCCAGGCCGTCGCGCCGGCGCCCGACCCGTAGATGCTCTCCTGCAGCGCCGCGAACAGCGGCCCGTGCGCATAGGACGACCGGTCCATCACCTGGCTCAGGAACGTGTCCGAGAGCTCGTCACCGTCGAACGCCTCGTCGAGCAGCCAGTGCATGCGCTCGTACCCGGGCTTCATCCCGAAGTCGATGCCGAGCGACTGCAGCCGCCGTACCGTCAGCCGGTCGCCGTCCGGCAGCCGTACGTCGGACGCCGTCAGCCGGTCCGCGATCGCGCCGACCGTCTCGACATGGTGCGAGTACCGCTTGTAGAACTCGCGGTTCTTCGTGGCCACCCGGGGATAGGTACGGCGGTACACCTCGGCCGCCGACGGATCGATCGAGGCCAGTCCGCCGGTCACGTAGCAGGCCGTCAGAGCCTCGGGGGCTTGGGAGAGGTAGGTCAGCGTGAGGAACCCGCCGTAGCTCTGGCCCAGTGTCGACCACTTGCCGCCGCCGAAGACTGTCGTACGCAAGTGCTCGGCGTCGCGCACGATCGAATCCGCCCGGAAGCAGGCCAGGTAGTCCGCGCCCTCCTCGGCGGTGCCGAAGGACGCCATCCGCCGGCCGGAGATCGGCGTACTGCGACCGGTGCCCCGCTGGTCCATCAGGACGACCCGGTAGGTCTTCAGCGCCTGCCCGATCCATCCGGACGGCTCGACCGGACGCGGGCCCTTGCCACCCGGTCCACCCTGCAGGAACAGCAGGCACGGCAGGTCGTCGTCCTGGCGCATCGGGTCGACGAGCTCGCGCGCGAAGAGCGTGATCGTCTCGCCCGGATCCGACCAGTCCAGCGGCACCTCGACGCTGTGCTCCCGGACGTGCATCCCCGGGATCGTGTAGCTGATCATGAAGCCTCCTTCGCCCGCCGCCGCCGGTCCCACTCCGGGTTGATCCGGGGTACGGCGGCCAGCAGCGTCTTCGTGTACTCGTCGCGGGGCTCGCCGAACACCTGGTCGCGGGATCCCAGCTCCACGATTCTGCCCTTGTTCATCACCGCGACCCGCTGCGAGATCTGCCGGACCACGGCCAGGTCGTGCGCGATGAAGACGTAGCTGAACCCACTCTCCCGCTGCAGCCGCATCAGCAGCTCCAGCACCTGGGCCTGGATCGACACGTCGAGCGCGGACACCGCCTCGTCGCAGATCACCAGCTTCGGGCCGACCGCGAGCGCCCGGGCGATCCCGATCCGCTGCGCCTGGCCGCCGGAGAACTGCGCCGGGTAGCGTTGGCAGTGGTCCGGGTTCAGACCGACCCGCTCCATCAGCTCCTGCGCGAACGCCCGCCGGCCGCCCTTCGGCGCGATGCCCTGGTAGGTCAGTGGCGCGGTCACGATCCGCTCGACGGTGTACCGCGGGTTCAACGACGAGAACGGGTCCTGGAACACCACCTGCACGTTGTTCCGGAACCTGGCCAGCTCGTTACCCTTGGCCCGGGTCACGTCCTGCCCGTCGAACGTCACAGTCCCCCGCGTCGGCTCCAGCAACCGGGCCGCGATCCGAGCGGTGGTGGACTTCCCACTGCCCGACTCCCCCACGATCGCCAGCGTCTCGCCCAGCTCGACGTCGAAGCTGACGTCGTCGACCGCGGTGAACACCGCCCTGCGGCCCATCACCCCGTCGCCCCGGGAGACGAACTGCTTGGTCACACCCCGGATCTCGAGCAAGCTCACAACGCCACCTCGTCGTCGATTCTCGGTACGGCGTCCAGCAGCGTGCGCGTGTACTCGTGCCGCGGGTCCGAGAACACCTGCTCGGCGGCGCCGTACTCGACCGCGTCGCCGGCGCACATCACCAGCACCCGCTGGGCGATCGAGCTGATCACCGCCAGGTCGTGGGTGATGAAGATCAGCCCGGTCCCGGTGGTCGACTGCAGCTCGGCCATCAGCCGCAGGATCTGCGCCTGCACGGTGACGTCGAGCGCGGTCGTCGGCTCGTCCGCGATCAGCAGCGACGGCGAGCAGCACAACGCCATCGCGATCATGATCCGTTGCCGCTGGCCACCGGAGAACTGGTGCGGGTAGTGGTCGACCCGCCGGCCCGGGATGCCGACCCGTTCCAGCGCCTCGGTCGCCACCCTCCGCGCCGCCCGGCCCGAGCCACCGCGGTGCGCCCGGTACATCTCCGCGATCTGCAGACCGACGGTGTAGTAGGGATTCAGCGACGACAACGGATCCTGGAACACCATCGCGATCGAGTTGCCACGCACCGACTGCAGCTCCCGCTCGGTCCGCCCGAGCAACTCGGCTCCGTCGAGCCGGATGCTGCCAGTCGTCCGCGCGCCTCTTGGCAGCAGCCCGAGTACGGCGAGTGCCGTCATCGACTTGCCGGACCCGGACTCGCCCACGATGCCGAGCGTCTCGTCCCGGCCGACCGTGAACGACACGTTCTTGACCACGTCCACCGGACCCCGGCTGGTCGGCAGCGTGACGGTGAGGTCTTCCACCACGAACAAATCGGTCATGACGACGTCACTCTCACGCGAGGGTCGAGGGCGGTGTACACCAGGTCGACCACGACGTTGCCGACGACAACGAAGAACGCGGCCAGCAGGGTGACCGCCATGATCACCGGCTGGTCGTTCTTGGCGATCGAGTCGGCGGCCATCTTGCCGATGCCGTTCAGCCCGAACACGGTCTCGGTGATCAGCGCCCCGCCGAGCAGGCCGGCGAAGTCCATCCCGAAGATCGTGGTGATCGGCGTCAGCGCCGGGCGCAGCGCGTGTCTGCGCAGGATCAGCGGCCGCCTCAGCCCTTTGGCCCGCGCGGTCCGGTAGTAGTTCTCGCCGAGGGTGTCGATCACGTTGGCCCGGGTCAGCCGCGCGTACAGACAGGCGTAGCCGACCGCGAGCACGGTCCACGGCATCAGGTACGACTCGAACCACAGCATCGGGTTGTCCGCGAACGCCGGCGCCGACGGGAACGGCAGGATCTGCAGCTTCACCACCAGCACGAACTGGAGCACCAGCGCCAGCACGTAGTTCGGCACACTCACCCCGCCGAGCGCGAGCGCCATCGCCGTACGGTCCCACCACGTGCCTTGCTTGATCGCACTGATCAGACCGCCGACCACACCGGCGAGCAGCCACAGTACGGCGGCGCCGACAGCGACTGTGATGCTGACCGGGAGCCGCGCGGTGATCATCGTCCACACCGACTCGTTGGTCTGGAAGCTGTACCCGAGACAGGGCGCCGAGCAGTGCACGGACCCGTAGTCGCGGCCGGCGAAGATGCCCTGCAGGAACTCCCAGAACTGGGTCAGGATGGGCTGGTTGAGACCGAGCACGGCGCGGATCGAGTCGATGCGTTCCGGTGTGCAGGTCTTGCCGCAGATCATCACCGCGGGATCCGGGGAGAGCTTGAAGAAGATCAGGTAGGTGAACAGGCAGACGGCCAGCAGGATGAGCACCACTCCGCCGAGCCGGCCCAGCACGTAACGCGTCACGCGGCGGCCTCCCCCTGGTCGACCACCGAGCGGATCTTGTCGCCGAGCACGGTCAGCGACAGCACGGTGAGGAACAGGAACGTGCCCGGGATCGCGAAGAACATCGGGTCGACCGAGTACCAGCTCACCGAGCTCGAGATCATCTGGCCCCAGGACGCGGTCGGCGGCGAGACGCCGACGCCGAGGAAGGACAGCCCGGCCTCGGTGCCGATGTAGCCCGGGATCGCGAGCGTCGTCATCACGATGATCGAGCCGCGCAGGTTCGGCAGGATCTCGCGGAACACCACCGCGGAGTCCTTCGCCCCGGACGCCCGGGCTGCCTCGACGAACTCCCGGTTGGCCAGCGTCATCGTCTGCCCGCGGATCACCCGGGCCAGGTACGGCCAGCCGAACACGCTGATCACGACCACCAGCAGCACCGGGCGGTTCCCGGCCGGCAGCGAGGACAGGATCGCGATCATGAAGATCAGCGCCGGGAACGCCATCAGGAAGTCCATCAGCCGGGAGATCACCTGGTCGACCCAGCCGCGGTAGAACCCGGCCAGCATGCCGAGCACGACGCCGAGGATCCCGGTCAGCAGGGTCGCGGACAGCGAGATGGTGATCGAGACCCGGGCGCCGTACACGATCCGGGCGAACAGGTCGCGGCCGTTCTGCGGCTCGACCCCGAACCAGTGGTCGGCGCTGATCCCGCCGAGCGCGCCGTGCGGCACGCCGCCGAGGTCGGAGTTGATCGCGGCCGAGTCGAACTCGTACGGCCCCCAGCCGCTGAGCTCGGTGATCAGCGGCGCGGCGACCGCCATCAGGACGACGATCGCCAGGAACGCCAGGCAGGCCAGCGCGCCCTTGTCCCGGGTGATCGTGGTGAGGATCCGCCGGCCCGAGGTGGGGGGACCCGCGGCCGGAGCCGGGGTCCCCACCTCCTCGACCTCGAGCAGTACCGAAGTAGCGGTCATCGGCTACTTCCCGGCGTCCGCGAGGCCGACCGAGACCAGGTCGATCCCACCGGAGAAGCCGTCGTGCAGGTAGGCGCCGGCGATGTTGCCGCCGACCACCATCACCACCTTCTCGTACAGCAGCGGGACGACCGGCGCGAGCTCCATGATCTGCTTGTCCAGCTCGCCGTACGCCTGGTTCGCCGCGGTCACGTCGGTCAGCTCGGCGATCTCGTCGATCTTGGCGTTGACGCCCTTGTCGTTCAGCTGGGCCAGGTTCGAGTTGCCCTTGGCGGTGATGTTGCGGCCGTCGAACAGCGGCGGCAGGAAGGTCGCGCCGGACGGCCAGTCCGGGCACCAGCCGGTGATCGCCATGTCCTTCTGCTGCGACGGTGTGCCGATCACCTCGTAGTACGTCGAGGTGTCGATCGGGTTGATCTTGACGGTGATCTTCAGCGGCTCCAGCGCTTGCTGGACCGCGACCGACATCGCCTGCAGCTTCGGCTGCGTCCGGGTGTCGAGGGTCAGCGTGAACCCGTTCGCGACACCTGCCTCGGTGAGCAGCGCGCGTGCCTTCTCGATGTCACCCTTGTGGTCCGGGCTCGGGTACGGGTCGTAGTCCACCCGGCCGGCCACGGTCGGCGGCTGGATGCTGGTCGCGATGTCGGCCAGCGTCGAACCACCGGCGGCGTCCCGCACCGTCTGCTTGTTGACCGCCAGGTTGATCGCCTGCCGGACGCGGACGTCGTTCAGCGGCTTCTTCGTGGTGTTCAGGCCCATGTACGTCGTACAGCCGCCGAGGCCGGACATCGTGCGCTGCTTGAGCTGCGGGGTCTGGATCCGGGCCACGGTGGCGGCCTGGATGGTGCCCGCGATCGCGTCGGCGTCGGTGCCCTGGCCGGCGATCATCCGCTCGTCGATGGTCGCCGGGTCGAGCCCGAACGTCCACTGGAACGCGTCCGGGTTCGCGGTCCGGACATCGTCGGTCTTCTTGTCCCACTTGTCGTTGCGGACCAGCTTGAGCGACGCGCCCGGCTTGTACTCGGCGAGCTTGTACGGGCCGGAGGCGATCGGCTTGCTGTCCAGCTGGTTGCCCGCGCCCTGGCCCTTCGGCACCGGGACGAACGAGTTCTGCGCGACCACGCTGCCGAAGTCGGCGTACGGCTTCTTCAGGTGGAAGACGACGGTCTTCGGGTCCGGGGTCCCGATACTTGCCAGGTCACCCGACTTGTACGGGCCCTGGTACGTCGCCGGCGCGTCGATGAGCTGCTTCGCGTACGGCGACCCGATGCCGAGCTCCGGGTCCCACGCCCGGGACACACCCCACTTCACGTCCGCGCTGGTGATCGGCGCACCGGTCTCGAAGAACAGCCCGTCCTTCAAGGTGAATGTCCAGGTCTTGCCGCCGTCGGACGGCTTGCCGGTGTCGGTCGCCAGGTCGGGGACGATCTTGGTGCCCTCGGCGCCGGGCGCGGCGCCCTGGGTGGTCAGGGTCCGGTAGATCAGCCGGTAGAAGTTGTTGACGCCACCGTCGAAACCCCGGGCAGGGTCGAGGTGCGAGAAGCCCGCGTTCGCGAGCACTTGGAGTGTACCGCCCTGCGCGGCCTTGCCGCCTGGCCCGGCCGACTCGGCCACGCCGGTCGCGCCACCACCGGAGCAGGCGCTCAGCGCCAGCACGCCGGACAGCACGAGCCCCACCAGCATCGATCTCTTCATGTGCCTTCTTTCAGTTCGCGGCGCGCAGCCACACACGCATGGCCAGTGCCTGACGGTTCCCCCAGAGGAAGTACGGGACGAACGTCACCGGCACTTCGTCGACGGCGGTCGGTGCTGCCTGATCGGTGACCACCGGATACAGCTCGTACGCCGGAGCCGCCGCAACACCAGCGGTTGCCTCGAGTACGACGGCCTCGACGCCGGCGATCGCCTCCGGCCGGGCCGAGGCCGCCCCCACCACCCCGGGTGCGACGAGCAAGTCGTCCACCTTCGCGTCCACGTCCTGTTGCTCGACGCAATAGACAAGCGGTCCACGAGCGACAGCGATCCCACCCCGGGTGGCATCCAGGTATGGATGCGATCCGTGCGCCCGCGGCCGCATCGGCAGACTCAACCGAATGGTGTCCCCGGCAACGAATCGCCGCCGCACCACGGCCCACCCCGGCGCGGCGTCCACTCCGTCCACCTGGGCGCCAACCGCCCACGACGGGATGCGCAGCGCAATCGCCTGCTCAGTGTCGGCTGCTCTGTCGACAGTGACGACGATCTCGCCGTCCCACGGATAGTCGGTCCGCACCGACACGGCGAGGTCGTCGATGGAGACGTGCGCATCGGCGTACACACCGAGGTAGAGGGTGTCCGCGGTCTGCGCGGCGACGTGGTCCTGGAGCTCGGACATCCAGCGGATGATGTTCGGCGGGCAGCACGGGCAGCCGAACCACGAGCGCCGCAGCGGTTCCCCACCACTCTCGGCTCCGGACCGCTGCTCGTGATCCGGCCGCCGCTGCAGCGGGTTGTCGTAGAAGAACGCCGTACCGTCGGCCGAAAGCCCAACGGCGTAAGCGTTGTAGAGCACGGTCTCGTAGACGTCGAGGTACGACGCCTTGCCTGTGGCGAGGAACATCCGCCAGGCCCACTGCATCGTCGCGATCGCCGCACACGTTTCGGCGTACGCGCGTTCGGACGGCAGCTCGTAGCGGTCGCCGATCGCCTCGTCGGAGTGCCGGCTGCCCAGTCCCCCGGTGAGGTACAGCTTGGTCGCGACCATGTCGTCCCACAGCCGCTCGAGCGCCGCGAGCAGGGTCGGGTCGCCGGTCTCGAGGTGCACGTCCGCGGCGCCGGCGGCGAGGTACGCCATCCGTACGGCGTGCCCGGTGACCGACGGGAGCTCGCGGAAGGGCGCGTTGTCCTGGAAGTACTCGGCCGGGAAGATCGTGTGCTTCAGCTTGCCCCGGCCGCGCCGGTCGACGAACAGCTGCGCCTGCGTCAGGTAGTCCGCGGTGCCGGTTTCTCGATACAACTCGACCAGCGCCATCTCGACCTCGGGGTGCCCGTCGACCACCTCCTCGCCGTCCTTGCCGAACTTCCGGACGACGAGGTCCGCGAACCGGGTCGCGATCGTCAGCAGCCGGCCGTCGCCCAGCCGGCGGTTCGCCGCGACGGCGGCCTGGATCAGGTGCCCGAGGTTGTAGAGCTCGTGTCCCCAGCCGAGGTCGGACCACGGCTGCTTGGGCTGGTCCGGGTCCTGGAAGTACGAGTTCAGGTAGCCGTCCTCGGCCTGCGCCTGCTCGAGCAGCCCGACCATCTCGTCGAAGAACTCCCTCGCCCCAGCCGGCGCGTCGTCCCGCCCGAGCTCGTAGGCGAGCCCTTCGAGCGTCTTGTACAGATCGGTGTCGAGGAACGGGTACCGCCCGCGGTAGCCGCCGACCGACGGGTCGGCCAGCCGGCGCAGGTTGTCCAGGTTCCCCGCCTTGCGCAGCTCGCCGATCGAGTGCGGGATCGTCGCCTCCCGGTTCCGCCGCTGCCACCCACCCAGCAGCCCGCCTGTCAGCTCCACCCGCTCCACCGGACCCACCACGCCGCTCATTCGCCCTCTCCAGTGCCGTGTGACATTGCACAGACCCTAAGTGCAATGTCACACCTTGCCAAGAGATTCCGGAAGACGTTTACACGCCGGACACATCTGCCCTCGCGACGCCGGCCGCATCTGCCCCTCACCGCCGGCTACAGGTGCCTCCGCCCGTACGCCACAGTGTTCGGCATGACCGCCCCGCCGTTCGACCTCCGCCGCCCCACCCGCCGACCGGCGGCCGGTCTGTTCCGCGCCACTGTCGTGGTGACGGCGCTGACGCTGCCGCTCGTCTGGCTCTTCACCGCCTGGCGACCGTTCGGCCCACCACGCTGCCGGGGCATCGTGCCCTGCATCGACACGATCCCCGAGTACGGCGCGGTCTTCCGAGCCGTCGTCGCCACCGGCTGCGTCGAACTGACGGCAATCGCGATCTACCTCGTCCTGGCCCGCCCGACCGCGGTCCTCCGCTACATCCCGGTGTCGGCCGGGGTCGTAGCACTGTCACTCGGCGCGTGGGTCCCGGTGATCTCCGGCAGCGGCGCTGGCTGGCTCGTCCCGCTCTACTTCCTGTGGATCGCCGCTCCCTTGGTGCTCCGCGGCGTCCACCGTGCCGACCCCCGATCCGTCGTCCCCGTGCTGCTCGCCCTCCTCCCATCGTGCGCAGTGGGCGCGATCGTCGTCGTCGAATCCAGCTGGGCGGCTCTCCCCGCGCTGATGCTCGTCGGTTCGGCCGCGTTCGTCGTGATCCGGCGGTTGCGTTAGAGCCGGGGGTCGACTGGCTCGGACTCGAGGGCGAGGACGGCGAAGACGCATTCGTGGATCCGCCAGAGGGGTTCGCCGCGGGCGGCGCGGTCGAGGGCTTCCAGGCCGAGGGCGTACTCGCGGAGTGCGAGCGAGCGCTTGTGGCCGAGGTTGCGGTCACGGAGGCGGTCGAAGTTGGCCGGCTCGGTGTAGTCGGGGCCGTAGATCAGGCGCAGGTACTCCCGGCCCCGCACCTTCAGTCCCGGCTGGGCGAGACCCTTCGCGGTCCGGGTCAGGTTCGCGGCCGGCTTCACCACCATCCCCTCACCACCCGCGGCGGTGAGCTCCTCCCACCACGCCACCCCGGCGTCCCAGTTGCCGGCGTCGACGAACAGCCGGCGCGTCGTCGTGATCACAGATGGGTCCGCTTCGACCAGCCGGTCCGCGATCCCGAGGTGCCAGGCGTGCGGCCTTTCGTGGTACGTCGTACCCTCCGAAGCGAGCACCTGGAACGGCGCCAGCCGCACGCCGTCGACCCCGTCAGTCGGCCAGCAGTACCGCCGGTACGCCTCGATGAACAGCGAAGCGTTCTCAGCACGGCGACGGATCCGGGCCAGCTGGTCCCCCACGTCGAGACCCGCCGCGACGGCCGCTTCCAGCGCGGCGGTTGCTGCGGGCAACGACGTACGCGCGGCTGCGCCAACCGAGGCGTACTGGTTCCGCAGCAGGTCCTCGGCCTTGGCGCTCCACGGCAGCAGCTCCGCGTCGAGCAGCAGCCACGACGTGTCGAGCTCGTCGAAGATCCCAGCGGACAAGGCGACCGACCGGAGTCGGGCGAGCAGCTCGTCAGTCAGCGATCCGTCGAAGAACGAGCGCCCGGTGCGGGTGTGGATCGCTCCACGTCCGGCGAGGCCGAAGCGCTTCTCCGCGACGTCGTCGTCACGGGTCAGCAGCACGACCGCGCGCGACCCCATGTGCTTCTCCTCGCACACGAGCTCGGTGACACCCTGCGCGCGATACGTCTCGAAGGCCTGCAGCGGATGCTCGAGCACCCCGGGCTCCGGCGAGGTGGCGACCGGGCTCATCGTCGGCGGCAGGTACAGCAGGAAGCGCGGATCGATCGCGAACCGGCTCATCACCTCCAGCGCAGCACCCGCCTGCTCGGCCCGGACGCTGAGCCGCCCGTGCGTGGCCGTCTCGATCACCCGGCGCCCGGTGACGTCGGTCAGCTCGAGTACGTCGGGCTCGCGGGCCGGTGCGGTTGCCACATGCAACGGTTTGGCAGGTGCGTAGTACTCCTCGGCGGCCTGGACCGCGACCAGCTCACGCTCCGGGTAGCGCAGTGCTGTGAGCGATCCGCCGAACACGCAGCCGGTGTCGAGGCAGATCGTGTTGTTGATCCACTCCGGCTCGGGCGTCGGGGTGTGTCCGTAGACGACCATCGCGCGACCGCGGTACTCGTTCGCCCACGGGTAGCGCAGCGGCAGGCCGAACTCGTCGGTCTCGCCGGTCGTCTCGCCGTACAGGCAGAACGAACGGACCCGGCCGGAGGCACGGCCGTGCATCCGCTCGACCAGGCCGGCGTGCGAGACGACCAGCCGGCCGCCGTCGAGCACGTAGTGCGAGATCAGGCCGTCGATGAAGGTCTCGACGGTCTCGCGGAACTCCGGCGGCTCCGTGGCGAGCTGCTCCAGCGTCGTCTCGAGACCGTGGCTGATCTTGACGTTGCGGCCTCTGATGGCCTTGAGCAACTTCTCTTCGTGGTTGCCGGGCACGCAGTAGGCGTGGCCGTTGGCCACCATCCCCATGACGAGCCGCAGCACGCCGGGGCTGTCCGGACCGCGGTCGACCAGGTCGCCGACGAAGATCGCCCGGCGATCCGGGTGTACGGCGTCGATCGGGCGGCCGGTGTCGTCGCGGACGAGGTTGTAGCCGAGGTCGGTGAGCAGTTGCTCGAGCTCGGCGCGACAGCCGTGGATGTCGCCGACGATGTCGAACGGGCCGGTCTGGTCGGTCAGGTCGTTGAACAGCCGCGTGCGTTCGATGCTGACGGCATCGATCTGCTCGACGCTGTCCAGGATGTGCACGGTGCGGAAGCCCTCGCGCTTCAGGCTGCGCAGGCCGCGCTTCAGCTGCGACCGTTGCCGGGTGATCACCTTCGCGCCGAACTGCCGGTCCGGCCGCTGATCGTTGCGCTCGATGCAGACGCGCTCGGGCGGGTCCAGGACGATCGCCACTGGCAGCACGTCGTACTCCCGGGCCAGCGCGACCAGCTCCTTGCGCGCCTCGGGTTGCACGTTCGTCGCGTCGATCACCGTCAGCCGCCCGGCCGCCAGCCGTTTCCCCGCGATGAAGTGCAACACCTCGAACGCGTCCCTGGAAGCCGCCTGATCGTTCTCGTTATCCGAGACCAACCCTCGGCAGAAGTCACTGGAAAGCACCTCGGTGCCTCGGAAGTGCTTCCGCGCAAACGTCGACTTCCCCGACCCACTAGCCCCAACCAGCACGACCAAGCTCAGCGCTGGGATCTGAATCGCACCCATCAGATCCCCACCTCTCCCGAGCTTGCGTCACCCCGCCGATCGCGCGGCTGCGCCGCGCTCGGACGGCGGCGTGTTCTGCGGCACCACGACACTGATCAAGGCAGTCCGGGAC